>CAZHSS010000366.1:0-1504 GCA_964535205.1 uncultured Verrucomicrobiota bacterium | reverse complement strand
GGCGCGGTCGGCAAAGAGGACGATTTCCTTGAGGAGGCGATCGTCGCCGGCGAGGGGCTGGCCGGGGAGGGCGTGGCGGAGGCGGTCGAGGAGGGCGCGGCGGTAGGCGTCGGCGACGCGGGGGGCGCGGGCTTCGATGCGGGCGGTGACGGCGGCGAGGGCCGAGAAACGGCGGCGCAGGTCGCGGCCGAGGGCGCGGCCTTCGCGGCGGCGCATGGTTTGCAGGCGGCGGAGGGCGGCAGCGAGGGCTTTTGTCAGCAGCGGAGCGAGGCGGGCGACATCGGCGGAGGGGTGTTCGAGCACCAGCACGTCCGGCAGGTTCAGCAGGTCGGCGGCCTGGAGGTTGTCGGGCAGGCGGAGCCGGCGGGCGGCGGCGCGGAGGGCGGCGAGATGGGCGCGGGCCAGGGCTTCGTCCACGCGCACGGAGGCGGCCTGGGCCCGGGGGGTCCAGGCGACGCGGATTTCGCCGGTGATGCGGCCGCGGGACAGGGCCTGCCGGATCTGGCGCTGGACGGGGGCTTCGAAGGACGAGAGAAACCGGGGCAGGTTGACGGCGATGTCGAGGGTCTTGCGGTTGACGCTGCTGAGTTCGGCCTCGACGCGGGCCAGGGATCCTGTCGCGGCGCCGGCGCCGCGGCCTGTCATGCTCATCAAACTCATCCGCTTTTCCGTTCCGGCCGGCAACGGGCCGACCTGCTGAACCATCCTACGCCGGTGCCGTGCGCGGCGTCAATGCGCCGCGGGTTCGTTGTCGGGTTCGTGGACAGCGTCGGAGACGATGGCGTCCCAGGCCTGTTTGTACTGTTCGGCCATGTCGGGGGAGTCGAGCCAGATGAGGTTTTCCCAGTTGGAGACCTGGGCGGTGGTGGTGAAGTTGTAGCTGCCGGTGACGACCCAGCGCATGTCGAAAACCATGAATTTGTTGTGCATGGCGGAATAGTCGCCGGCGGTATGGATCAGGGTGACGGGGATATCTTCGCGGCGCAGATAGTCGAGCAGGCGCTGCGCCCCGGCGAAATCGGCCTGGTTGACGTCCATTTTGACTTCGACGCGGACGCCGCGCTGCCGGGCCCGGACGAGGGCGGCGGCGATGCGGGTGCGGGTGAAGGCGTAGGCGGCGACATAGATGCTTTCGCGGGATTTGCCGATGGCCTCCAGCACGACGGGTTCGCATTCCTCGTTGAACGCGCACAGGGCGTTGACGGAGGTCTGGACGGGCAGGGGGGAGTCGAAGACCTCCTGGCGGGACTTGCCGTACTGGCGTTCATAGCCCTGCCGGATCCGGGTGGAATAGAACGACCCCTTGGACTCGGCGGCCTTGAATTCGTTCCAGACGTCCAGCGGCACTTCGAAGTAGCGGATTTGGGCAGGATCGCTTCCCAGGCGGAGGTAGAGGGTGCCGGCGGTTTCCCCTTCTTCGTATTCAAAGGCGACATCGCGCAGCCATTCGTGCCCGGTGTCCAGGCGTTCGGTGAGGGGGGTGGCGGCGGCCGCGGCGGCGCAG
>CAZHSS010000365.1:0-1506 GCA_964535205.1 uncultured Verrucomicrobiota bacterium | reverse complement strand
CGGGGGAACCACGCGCCGACAATGCCGGTCTCTTCGCCCCGCCACGAGGCGCTGTAGATGAAAAAGAGGCCGGTGACCAGCAGGCCGGCCGCCATCAGAATGGCCAGGACATCCTGGGCCAGCCAGACCCGCCACCACGACTGGACGCGCCGCCTCACGCCGGCTCCTCTTCGGGGAGAGCGGCCGGCGCCTCGACGGGCGGCGGCAACGGCATGCCGTCCAGGCCTTCGATTTCCCGGAACACCTGTGCCAGAAGCCGGCGGACGCGCGGGGCGGCCGTGGTGCCGCCGCTGACGCCGTCCTCCACCAGCAGGGCCACGGCGTAGCGCGGATCGTCGAACGGCGCAAAGGCGATCATCCACGTCATTTTCAGCCCCGCGCCCTTGGGGCCGTACTCGGCGGTGCCGGTCTTGGCCGCCACGGTCACGCCCGGCAGCGCCGCGCGCTTGCCGGATCCGTCGGGGGCATTGACCGCGTCCCGCATGCCTTCGCGGACGGTCCGGATGTTCCGGGGCGCCCAGCGGGGGCCTTCCGGCGCCGGCGCCGCCGCGATCTCCTGCGCCGCCCCGTCGGTCCGCTCGATCCGCCGGACCAGGCGGGGCTGCCAGAGCGTGCCGCCGTTGGCCAGCGCCGCCGCGTACATCGCCAGCTGCAGGGGCGTCACCAGCAGCGCCCCCTGTCCGATGGACAGATTGCAGGTGTCGCCGTCGCGCCAGCTGTCGTTCCGCTCGCGGCGCTTCCAGTCGTTGTCCGGCACCAGGCCGGGCCGTTCAAAGTCCAGCCCGATGCCCGTCTTGCGGCCGAATCCGACGGCGCGGGCCATCTCCTGGACGGCTTCGGCGCCGGAAGCCAGCGCGGCATGGAACATGTACACGTTGCAGGAATAGCGGATGGCGTGGGGGGCATCGAGGCTGCCGTGGCCCCAGTGCTGCCAGCAGCGGAAGCGCGCCCGCCCCAGATCGAAATGGCCCGGGCAGCTGTAGCGCGTGTCCGGCCGGATGGCGCCGCTTTCCAGCGCCGCCAGCAGCGTCACCGGCTTGAAGGTGCTGCCGGGCGCGTATTCGCCGGCCGTGGCCCGGTTGTAGAGCGGGCGGCGCTCGTCCTTCAGCAGGTCGTTCCACAGCCGCGCGGGCACCGAGGGTACGAAATCGTTGGGATCGAATCCGGGCTCGCTGGCCAGCGCCAGCACGTCGCCCGTGCGCGGATCCACGACCACCGCGGCCCCCTTTTCCCCCTCCAGAACGGCTTCGGCCGCACGCTGGATGCGCGCATCCACGGACAGCACCACGTCACGGCCCTGCCCCGGTTCGCGCCGCGATACCTCGTCGAACTTGAAGCCCGCCACGTCCACCTGGACTTCGATCTTGCCGCCGGCGTTCGCGCGCAGCACCCCGTCCAGGCGCTTTTCCACGCCCGAACGCCCCGCGACTTCGGGCAGATAGTAATGGAACCGCTCGGGTTCGCCGTCCGATTCCGGCAGCTGCTCGATGTCCGCCCGGCCCACGT
>CAZHSS010000364.1:0-1511 GCA_964535205.1 uncultured Verrucomicrobiota bacterium | reverse complement strand
GGCCCGGGCGGCAGGGGTGGAATTCGACCGGTTTGCGACCGGGCACTATGCGCGGGTGGCCCGGAACGACGCAACGGGCCGCTGGGAGCTGCGGCGGGGGGCGGACCGGAAGAAGGACCAGTCGTATTTTCTGTCGCGGCTGACGCAGGGGCAGCTGTCGGGGGTGGAGTTTCCGCTGGGCGGCCTGACCAAGGCGGAGGTCCGGCGGCTTGCGCGTGAGCAGGGCTGGGACGATCTGGCGGACAGGGAAGAGAGTCAGGATTTCATTGAATGCAAGGATTACTCGGTGCTGTTCCGGGCGGGAGACGGCCGGCCGGGAGATTTCGTGACGCGTGACGGCCGGGTGCTGGGGCGACACCAGGGTATCCATCGGTACACGATCGGCCAGCGGAAGGGGCTGGGGCTGGGGGGCGGGGGCACGCCGTGGCATGTGCTGGCGATTGATGCGGAGCGCAACCGCGTGGTGGTGGGCCCGAAAGAAGATCTGCAAACCCGGCATCTCGCGGCCGGCGACGTGAATTGGGTGGGGCTGGCCGGGGCTCTGGACAGCGCATTCCGCTGCGAGGTGCAGATCCGCCAGCAGCACCGCGGGGCGGGGGCGGTGGTGCGGCCGGGTGAAGACAAGCTGACGGTCGAGTTCGACGAGCCGCAGCTGGCGGTGACGCCGGGGCAGATCGCGGTTTTCTATGACGGCGACACGGTGCTGGCGTCGGGGGTGATTGAGACCGGCGGTTAACAGCGGAACTGATTCACCCACGGCACGAGGCCGTGGGGGTCTGGCGGAACTGATTCACCCGCGGGGCAGGGCTGTGGGGGTCTTGCAGCCAAATTGGGGGATGCGCGGGGGAGGGAGATCTGCTATACCCTGTGACGTGAGAAAGCACGGGAAAGGCTGACGGGATGAACCTACGCGAGCGATTTGACAAGATCCAGGCGTTCGTGCTGCGCGATGTCTGGAACCTGCCGGGCAGCGAAAAGGGCAGCATGAGCTTTGTGGCGCGGCTGGTGCGGGTAGGGCATCTGCTGTTCCGGGGGTACGTGGATGACGACCTGACGATTCATGCGTCGTCGCTGACGTTCGTGACGCTGACGTCGCTGGTGCCGATCCTGGCGGTGGGGTTTGCGCTGGTGCGGGGGCTGGGGATGGGGGAGGAGCAGCTGGCGAAAATCTCCGAAATGGAGTGGATCGAGCAGATGCCGGAACAGTTCCAGGTGTTTGTGCAGCAGGTGCTGGACATCGTGAACACGACGAATTTCTCGGCGCTGGGGTGGATCGGGCTGGCGTTTTTCGTGCTGACGGCGGTGCTGGTGCTGGCGAACGTGGAAAAGAGTTTCAACCGTGTATGGGGCGTGGACAAGAACCGGAGCCTGTTGCGGCAGATCACGAACTACACGAGCGTGCTGGTGCTGGTACCGCTGCTGATCGGCGTGGCGGGCGGTTTGAAGGCGCAGATTGCCATCAGCGAGAAGTTCTTCGAGGTGGACGTGAACGCCTGGGTGCAAAACCTGCT
>CAZHSS010000363.1:1112-1511 GCA_964535205.1 uncultured Verrucomicrobiota bacterium | reverse complement strand
CGACCGGTCGTCTCCGCTCAGCACGATCGTGGCATGCAGCGGATCGCGCTGGCCCGGCCGGACATAATACTTGCGGGCCATGCCGGTGTCGTCCGGCAGCATGGACCGCTCCGCCCAGTTCATGTTGCCCAGCCGCGCGCCGCACCGCGGACACGTGGTCGGATCCTCCAGCTGCATCGAAACAAACTGCCCCCCGCAGCTCCGCTCGGGGCAAAACAGCAGATCCACACCGGTCCACTCCCCCACCCGCTCCGGCAGATGCAGGACGATGCCCGCTTCGTCGGTGTTGTCCACACCGGTAATCGAGATGTCGTCGGGAATGCGCACGCCCGCTTCGCGACAGGCGAGCATGCCGCCCACGGCGAACACGTCGTTGGTGGCGACCACGGCGGTGGGCCG
>CAZHSS010000363.1:0-1102 GCA_964535205.1 uncultured Verrucomicrobiota bacterium | reverse complement strand
GTAAAAAATCGATTTTGAATTCGAGTCCATGCCGTTCGGTAGTCCATGTTCAGGAGGCGGTCCAGGGCCAGCATCAACACGATGCTGATCAGGAAAATGGGATAGCCCGAATAGTCATGCCACAGGTCCATCGCGGCGTCCTGCCCGAAAAACGCGGCGGCCACCACCACCAGGATGACCCGGCAGATGTTCGCCACCACGGCCACGGGCACACTGAAGAGAAACAACACCCACTTCTTGACCAGGGTCTTCTGGCTGTACCACGCGTAAAAACCCATCAGCGCCGTCATCGCCAGCAGCGACCGCAGCCCGCTGCATTCCGGCGCCACGTTGAAAGCAAAGGAATTGCCGCTGCCGGAATACAGCCCCGCGCCCACCCGCTGTACCTCCAGCCCGAATCCGTTCAGAATCCCCGCCGACACCGCCGTCGCCAGCAGCCGAAGCGGCGCCGTCATGCTGTCAATGAAGTTCAGCGGAATCGCCAGGAACAGATAGCTGCAGGGAAACAACAGCCAGCGGGCCACTCCCCACCCATACAAGAGGAAAGGCAGTCCCCAGAGCAGCACAATCAGGCCCGCCACGGAGATGCGCGGCTGCTGGGCCAGCACGCCCATCCAGTGCAGCCCCAGCCCCAGCGCCACCACCCCGGCCCCGCGCCAGTCCACCCGGCGCGGCGCGGACCCAATCTCCCGCCGGCGCGTCCACAGCGCTGCCAGACTCGCCAGCGGCAGAAACATGCCGTAGGCATAGTCCCCCGCCCACCGCGTGCGCAGCCACAAAAACACCGAATGGCGCGCCGTCGCCACTTCCTGGCTGTTGCCATGCAGATGAAACACGAAAAACAGCGCCCCCGCCACCACCGCCCAGAACCCGATCTCGCGCTGGGCGGCCGGCGTCAGACGCGTCCAGCGGAATCCGCCCCACCAAGCCTTCAGTTGTCCCAGAGTTCCTTGCATGCGAGGACACGGAACATAGCCGAAGACCGGGCCGATTGCAAACGGCAAAACGGGGCAAACAGGGGGCGCATCTGCGATTGGTGGAGGGTGAAAGGCCTGCGGCTCACCCGGAGGGTTCGCCCTTCTATGGGGCGAGTCAAGTGGTG
>CAZHSS010000362.1:0-1515 GCA_964535205.1 uncultured Verrucomicrobiota bacterium | reverse complement strand
AGCGATCCGCTCTTCCCCTCACGCGATCTCGTGGACGCCTGACCCCTACCACTCGCGCGCCATCAACGCCTGCCAGTTCTGCCCGTGGTTGTTGTGCCACACCGACCCGTCCCCGTTCCGGAAGCAGAACGCCAGATGCCATTTCGGCGACTCCGGCGCCGCAAAGCTCGCGATCCAGCGCCCCGCCGCCCCGTCCCGCTGCATGGGCACCTCCAGCAGCGCCTCGTTGAATTCATCCCGCCCCAGGTGCAGCCACACCTCCCCCTCGCCCTCCAGCGGCCCGCCCCGCGCATCATAACGGATCGTGCACACCTCCCCGCGCGCCGGAAACGCCGGCTCCACCCGCACGTGCCGCCGAGCCGCCAGCCGCATCCGGTCCATCACCCGGCCGTCCGGCAGCCGCGCCTCCACCTCCATCTCCGGCCCCTCCACCCGGAACCAGACATAATGAAAGGCGCTCGTCGCCCACGCGATGATCGGCGCATCCGGATCCACCGCGTACAGCCACCCGCCCCCGCCCCCGCTGACCAGATACGTCACCCCCTCGATCGGATGCGTCCGCTGGTACGTGTGCGCATGCCCGCTCAGCACCAGGTCCGCCTCGTAGCGGGTAAACAGCGGCACCCACCAGTCCCGGATCGATGCATCCCCTCCGCGCTCCCCCTCCGAAAACGGCGGACGGTGAAACGCCGGCACCACCCACGTCACCGCCGGATCATTCGCCGCACGCTGCAGCTCCCGCGCCAGCCACGCCGTCCGCGACGGCGCCTGATCCTCCGTTGAATCCACCAGGATAAACCGCACTCCGCCCGCATCCAGCGTGTAGTCATGCGCATCCGGCAGCTCAAACAGCCGGTGCCAGAACGAATCCGGATTCTCCGGCTCATCGTGATTGCCCGACACCGGCTGAAACACCCCCTGCGACAGCTCCTCCGCCGTGCACTCGAAAAACAGCTGCCAGCTGGCCACCGCCTGGGCGTAATCCGCCGCATAGCGCGATTCGCCCAGATCGCCCGTGGACAGCACAAAATCCGGCTGCGCCGCCGCCACGCCCGCCGATACCGCCTTCGCCGCCTCCGGCTGAATCCCCCCTTGCAGGTCATTGTGCAGCACAAAGGTGAACGGTTGCGTGGCATCCGCCGGGGCCGTCCAAAACCGCCCCCCCGCCTCGTAGCCGTCCGAAGACCCAACCGCATAGGCATACCGCGTGCCCGGCTGCAGCCCCCGCAGCGTGAACACATGGCGGCGGGCCGCCTCCTGCCGCTCCGCCCGCACAAGCGAATCGCTCCCCATCGCGCCATACTCCACCCACGCCGCGCCCGGCTCATGCCGCTCTCACGCCAGCGTCACCGTCGTCCGCGGATCCTCCGTCCAGGTCGCCATCACCGGCAGCTCCCACGTCCGGGCCCAGGCCGCCAGCGGAAACAGCCCCAGAAATATCGCGCATCGCCAAATCGGATAGATCTTCATGCGGACATCCTATCCGATCTCCCCTCCGGATGGAAAGCCCCCCCC
>CAZHSS010000361.1:0-1521 GCA_964535205.1 uncultured Verrucomicrobiota bacterium | reverse complement strand
GGACTTCAAACCAGCCTTTTTTTTATCCCCATCCGATTCCTGTGGGATGGCTGTGAACTTTTTTCCACGCCGTGGAAAATCCGGAACCGGGCGCCTCTGCGAATGGTCATCACCGGAATGGGCCCTCGTAGCGCGGGGCTCTGTCCCGCGCGGATCCTGGCCACCGCACGCGACAAGAGCCGCGTGCACACGAGGGGCAACCTCCGTGTTGCCCGCCTGGAATTCGGCGATCCCGCCGGAAACCGGGCAGGACAGAGCCTGCCCCTCCAGAAAACGCTATTGAATGCAAAACCAGATGAAAATTTGCACCGAATTGCAGATGCGCCCAACGGCCCAGGGCTGAGTCAAGAAAGGTGTTTTCAGAACAGTCCGGCTCGGCAGGGATGCCTCGTCCTACCCTTTCCGAGAAAGGGCGGGTGGGGGTAGGGCGAATCGTCCCCGATGAGCCCCTTTCTTGACGCAGCCCTGCCCCCCCTCCCCGGCCCTTTTTTCCCGCTTGTGCCGGCCGCCCGGATGGGGTTCAATGCCGGCCAGAGACCCCCCACCCAAGGAACAATCCCATGCACAAACTCCTGCCGATCCTGCTGACCGTCGCAATGCTGGCTCCCCTGGCGGCCGTGGCCGAACCCCTGACGATTGGCGATCCCGCCCCGGACCTGAAGGTGGGCTCCTGGATCAAGGGCGGGCCCGTGGACACCCTGGATCCCGCCCGGACCTATGTCGTGGAGTTCTGGGCCACCTGGTGCGGGCCCTGCCGTTCCACCATCCCCCACCTGACCGAACTCGCCGACCGCCATCCGGACATCGGATTCATCGGCGTCAGCGTCTGGGAACGCGGCGAAGACGCCGCGGACCGGGTGGCGCGCTTTGTCGAGGAGATGGGCGACCAGATGGACTACGCCGTCGCGATGGACGACCCGGACCAGTTCATGGCCACGCAGTGGATGGAGGCCGCCGGCCAGAGCGGCATCCCGTCCGCGTTCCTGGTTCACCAGGGACAGATCGCCTGGATCGGACACCCGAAAGGCGGGCTGGACGCCGTGCTGGCCGAGGCCGCCGCCGGCACCCTCGACATCGCGCAGCGGCAGCGCCAGGCCCGGGACATGCAGCAGGCCCAGGCCATCCTCGAGCCGTACTTCGAAGCCGTCGGCGCCGACGGCGATCCGGCCCGCGCCGCCGAACTGGCCGCGCAGCTGGAAGCCCTGGATCTGCAGGACCCCCTGATGCTCAACGAAATCGCCTGGTTCATCCTCACCGGCCGGAGCGTCGAGCAGCGCGACCTGCCGCTGGCCACCCGCCTCGCCCGGAAAGCCCTGGAGCTGTCGAACGAGCAGGACGCCAACATCCTCGACACCTACGCGCGGGCGCTGTGGGATGCCGGCGAGCGCACCGAGGCCCTGGACTGGCAGCGCAAGGCCGCCGCCCTCGCGCCGGATCACGCCGAAATCACCGGCGCCCTGGAGCGGTACCTGGCCGAATCCGCGCCCGTCGAATAGCCCACCCCGTGCCCCGGACCAGCCA
>CAZHSS010000360.1:0-1540 GCA_964535205.1 uncultured Verrucomicrobiota bacterium | reverse complement strand
GCCGCTTTCTTGACGCAGCCCCGGCAGACCGCCCCGCCCTCCCGTGACCGGCGCGGCCCCCCCCTTCGCGGAGGCCGCGCCGCTTTCATATCCAACCCCTTCCGAACCCTTGTTTTGGAGTTTGACATCCCCCGGACGATGACCCACAATGCGCCCACAACCGTTTTTGGAGGACACTATGGCCAAATTGTTGAAGCCGCTTGTTGTAATTGTGTTGGTGCTGGCCGTCGCGGCTGTTTGCATCCAAGGCTTTGTGCTCTTTCCCAAGCGGACGCTGATCAAGGACCGCACCCAGAAGCTGGAAGGCGGCATCACCCGGGTCGTCAATACCCTCAAGGGCGAGGCCTCCCTGCTCACCGAAGAGGAAAAATCCCAGGTGCGCTTCAGCGCCAACAATCTCAAGGCCGGGACGCCTGAAGAACTGCCCCGCCTCGACAGCGAACTCAATCTGGCCAATACCCTGGCCACCGCGGTCCTGACCGGCTGGCAGCACACCCAGACCGACCTGGAAAACACCCGCCAGGATTTGGAAAACACCAAGGCGGAACTCGAGCGGACCCGCGGCGAACTCGAAGACGCCCGCACCCAGATCGTCCAGCTGAACGACACCATCCGCTCCAAGGACGCCGAACTCGTCGAGAAGTCCAACCTCATCGCCGGCCTCGAGGATGAAAAGGCCTCCCTCGAATCCCAGATCGCCGAACTCAACGACCGGATCGGCGGACTTGAAGACCAGGTGGCCCAGCTGGAAGAGGAAAACGTCATGCTGGAAAACCAGCTGGCCAAGTATGAGCAGGCGGAAGCCGGCACCATTACGATGAAGCCCGGCACCACCGCTTCCATCATTTACGCCAACGCCGACTGGAACTTCGTGATCATCGACATCGGGACCATCGCCGGCGCCCAGCCCAGCGCCGAAATGATCGTTCACCGCAACGACAACATGGTCGGCAAAATCCGCCTGAGCGCGGTGCGCGACAACGTCTCCATTGCCGAAGTGCTGCCGGAATTCCAGAAGGATGCCATCAAGGAGGGCGACGATGTTCTCTTCTAACGGACTCTCCGTCATGACCCTGCTGGCCGTGCTGCTGCTGGCCGCCGTGGTGGCCCTTCAGGTCGTCGAGATCAATACCTACTCCGCGATCCCGTCCCTCTGGCCGTGACCTGTCTGCGCCTCGCCGCGATCCTGGCCCTGCTGCTGGCTCTCGCCGGCTGCGCCACCACCACCGATCAGGAATCCGAACTGCCCTGGAACATGAGCCAGCCGTGGGAAACCGCCCCCGCCCTCCCCGGCGGCCTCGGCGGCGGCTACTGACCCGTCCCCCTCCGGCCGCGCCCCATCCCGGAAATCCCCCCGCATGCCAAAGGCCGGAACAACTGTTCCGGCCTTTTGAAATTGGTAGCGGGGCTTGGATTTGAACCAAGGATCCGGCGGCTGCCGGATTATGAGCCGGACCTGGTCAATCCCGTAATCCGGTAGAATCCGCTCCCCCGACCTTGGCGTTTCAAGAGGTTTTCGTGTCTACGTGCCTCTCCCAAG
>CAZHSS010000359.1:0-1550 GCA_964535205.1 uncultured Verrucomicrobiota bacterium | reverse complement strand
TATCGCCAGCATTGGCCCTCGTAGCGCGGGGCTCCCGCGCGGTTCCTTCCAACCGCACGCGACAGGTGCCGCGTGCCACGAAGGCAAGCCGTTACGTTCTTCTGACGCCAAGAAAACACACCCAATCGCAGATCCCCACCCTCCCCCCGTCTCCGCAACGCGCCATTGACGCCCTTCCCATCCCGGCCTACTCTTCCCGGAGGTGAACGACACACGAACCTTGTGGACCAAAAATGTCGAAGGCCGGTGAATCCATCTGTCCGGCATAGCCCCATCATGATGAAACCCCCCAAGCCAAAAGACAGCCGCGAGTGGCGCGATTCGTATTACCACAGGCTGTTCGGGCTCAAAGCGGCGAACGAAGCCGGAAGAGTGCTCAACTATTTCGAACAAGAGCGCCCGCAGGACCGGCGGCCGCGCGACGCCATTGAGGCCATCCGGGAGTGGGCGGAAGGCAAGCGCACACTGGGAATGAAAGAAGTCCGCCGCCTTTCCCTGGCGGCCCATGCCGCCGCCCGCGATGTCCAATCCGATGCGGCCAAATTCGCCGCCCATGCCGCCGGGCAAGCCGTCGGATCCTGGCACGCCCCCGCCCACGCCCTGGGCGCGTTCGGCTATGCCGGACGCGCCTTCATCGCCGGCAGGAAAAAGCCGTCCTGACTCCATCGCCGGTCTCCGGGCGCATCTGCGATCCGGTGTCGCCAGAATGGACCCTCGTAGCGCGGGGCTCCCGTCCCGTGCGAATCCAACCAGCCGCACGCGACAGGAGCCGCCTTTCCGGTCATGTCGAGCGCAGCCGAGACACTTGTCCCGACACCGCGGGATCTCGGCCCCATCCCAACGGCCGGCCCGGGACCACGCCGAGATCCCTCGACAGGCTCGGGATGACAGCCAAACAGGACCACAAGACCTTTTATGAACGGCATAAACCGAATCGCCGATGCGCCCCGGCCTCTTTTCCTGCGTTCCCGGGCTGGACTATAGTTATTGCAATAACTATAGTTATTGCAATATCTATACAATCCGCTGCCCGGCCCGGCCCGGATAAAATGCGGTGGTGAATGCGGCCGTGATGCGGTACAGGTTCCCGCATGGCGTTTTTCTTTCAGATCCTCTGTGTGCTGGGGCTGGTGGGCGCGGGCTTTGCCGCCCGCCGCCGCGGATGGCTCTCGGCGCGCGGCACCAATGACCTCGCCCATGTCGCGCTCTCGCTCGTCTATCCCGCCCTGATTTTCGTATCCATCACCGAGCTGTCGCTGGCCGACCTGCGCGCGAATCTCCCGCTGCCGCTGTTCGCCATGGCCATCGCCATGACCGGCTTCGGCCTCGGGCTGGCCGCCGTCCGCCTGCTGGGACGCGTCCCCGCCGAAACCTCCCGCGCCTTCCTTTTCCACTGCCTGATCAACAACTACTCCTTCCTGCCCCTGCCTCTCGTCCTGTTCCGCTACGGCGACCAGGGGGTCGGCCTGCTGGTCTTTTCCTCCGTCGGCTTCGAGCTGCTGCTCTGGTCGCTGGGCATATCCGCACTTAACGAGCTGGCCGGCAAAACC
>CAZHSS010000358.1:0-1552 GCA_964535205.1 uncultured Verrucomicrobiota bacterium | reverse complement strand
CACCAGAAAGGCGCAGGTGGAAAAGCCCAGCGGCGCCAGGCTCAGCGAGTCTTCCAGCATCCCCCCCAGCAGCGCCATCGCCACGAAATAGCGCGGCTTCTTGGCCATCGCCGCATACAGCACCACGCCCAGCACGAACGGAAACGACGGCTGGCCCATGTGGCGCCACGCCGGCATCAGCACCTGCAGGGTGCCGCCCGCCAGCAGCCAGAACAGCAGCGACAGCAGCGTCATGGCGTCTCCCCGCCGGGTACGCCCGGCGCCGGTCCCGTCAATTCCTCGATCAGCCCCTTCGCCGCCGCCGCCAGGTCGGCCTCCATCGCCGCCACGAACGCGTACTCCGCCCGCCCCAGGTCCGCCGCGATGTCAATCCACGCGCGCTGGTAGAGACCCGACGGATCGGTCTCGACCCGCGCCACCCGCCCCACCAGCAGGCCTTTGGGAAACAGCCCGCCCATCCCGGACGTCACCACTTCGTCGCCCTGCTGCACATCCGCCGTCCGCGCCATGTAGTCCATGCGGCAGGCGGGCTGCTCCCCCGGCCCGGCCCCGAGCCCCTGCGTGATACCCAGCACGCCCGAACGTGCCAGCCGCACCGACACCTGGCACGTCGGATCTGACAGCAGCAGGACGTCCGCTGTCCGCCCCGACACCGCCACCGTCCGCCCGATCAGTCCGTCCGGCGTGATGACCGCGCGGCCTTCGGCCACGCCCGCCTCCGCTCCCTTGTCCAGCCGCACCGTCTGCCACCAGCCCGTGCTGTCCCGGCCGATCACTTCGCAGGACACCAGCTGGTTCGGAAAGCGCTGCACAAACCCCAGCAGATCGCGCAGCATCCGGTTGTCCCGCTCCAGCTCGCGCGCGATGCGCATCTCCCCCCGCAGATAAACGAGTTCCTCGGACAGGGCGCGGTTCTCCAGCGCCAGATCCCCGATGCCCCGGATGTAGCGGATGATTTCGCGCAGGTCGCGCACCCCCCCCCGCAGCGCCGCCTGGAGCGGGCTGATGCCGTCGCGCACCGCCCCCTTGACCCGGGAAGACGCCGCGTCCGGCAGATTCAGCGTCGCCAGCACGATCAATCCGATCGCGCACAGCGCTATCCATCTACGATCCTTCATGTCCTGTCCGGCCTCTTCCTGCACTCATGCCATGCCGGAAGCCGGATCCGAGAGGAAGGATGGACGGGATGGACGCGGCGGCCGGGCTCAGTTGCTCGACGACACCTTGCGCAGGAAATTCAGCTCGTGCAGCACGACGCCCGTGCCCTCGGCCACCGCGCTCAGCGGGTCCTCGGCCACGTGCACCGGCAACCCGGTCTGTTCCGCGAGCAGTTTGTCCATGCCCCGCAGCTGCGACGTACCCCCCGCCAGCACGATGCCCCGGTCCACCAGGTCCGAGGACAGTTCCGGCGGGCAGCGCTCCAGCGTGATGCGGATCGCCTCGATGATCGCCGACACCGGCTCCTGCAGAGCCTCGCGGATCTCCTCGGACGTGATCGTGAGCGTTTTCGGCAGGCCCGCGACCAGGTCGCGCCCCTTCACCTCCATGCTCA
>CAZHSS010000357.1:0-1566 GCA_964535205.1 uncultured Verrucomicrobiota bacterium | reverse complement strand
GTCGCCCGGCGCCGTCGCGGGTTCGGTGCCAGCCAGCGTCGCGCGTGCGGCGGCGACGGTTTCGCCTCTGCCCGCGATAATGGGCTCGGCAAGGGCCATGAGATCCGTGTCGGCGAACAGACCATCGAGTTCGCCCTCGCGTTCGAGGACGAAAGCTGGCAGGAAATGCCCGACCGCGACAAGCTCGACATCGTCCGGCAGATCGCCGAAGACACCGAGGCACCCTCCGACATCAACCGCCATTTCGAGTCCTATCCCCACCCGTTCAGCAAAAAGCTCTACGCCCGCTATCTCGGCGCGCTCAAGAACTACAAGATGTCGCTGGGGCTGTAGCCGCCTCCATGGAAGTCAGCCTCCCAGACCCCATCACGAACTACAACCGGCAGCAGATCCGGCGGCGCTATCAGCGCCGCGAAGAATACATCCTCGGCCACCATCCCGGCTTCAATCTCCTCTACTGGCGGCGCATCATCCGCGCCCCGGCCCGCGTCGAACGATGGGGCCGACGCCTCGGCTGGGACCGCGACCAGATCATGCTCACCAAGGCCCTGCTCATCAGCCGCATGGCCTGCATCTTCATTGACCACATCATCCGCCGCATGGAAGAAGCCGGGCTGCTCGATCCCTCCCCCCACGCCCCCCAGGCCGAATGGGAAAACCAGTACCGCCACTTCCTGCTGCTCTTCCTCGGCCTGGAAGAGGTCCCCGACCGCCGCGAAATCGTCAAGCTCATGCAGCGCCTTCACCGCTATGTCGTCCCCCCCGCCTCTCTCCTGGATTTCCGCCGCCGCCACTGGGCCCGCATCGAACGCCAGATCGCCCCGCTCCTCAACGCCTCCGGCGCCTCTTCCCTGTTCATCCGCCGCCAGTTCGCCGTCCGCTCCGACCCCGTCTTCACCGCACGCCGCATCTGCTTCACCGCCGCGCTCTATTCCGACATCCAGGAACGCCTCTACCGCCAGCAGTGGATGTACGCCTACAGCGACTGCATGCTGCGCCTCTATGACCAGCTCCGCCGCAACCCCGCCGTCCTCACCGCCCTCATCGAGCTGACGTGAGCCTCCCCCCCGGATTCGACAACGAACGCTACCTGCGCGAGCAGACCGCCTGCATCCTCGAACGCGTCCGCGCCGCCGACAAGCTCTTCCTGGAATTCGGCGGCAAACTCCTCTTCGACTATCACGCCGCCCGCGTCCTGCCCGGCTACGATCCCAACGTCAAGATGCGCCTGCTCCGCCAGCTCAAGGACCAGGCCGAGGTCGTCCTGTGCATCCACGCCGGCGACATCGAACGACGCAAGATGCGCGCCGATTTCGGCATCGCCTACGACACCGACGCCATGAAACTCATCGACGACCTCCACGACCGCGAGATCGCCGTCACCGCCGTCGTCATCACCCGCTACGACCGCCAGCCCGCCGCCGACCAGTTCCGCCGCAGGCTCGAACGCCGCGGCCTGCGCGTCTTCACCCACGAAACCATCCGCGGCTATCCCGCCGACGTGGACCGCATCGTCAGCAACGCCGGCTACGGCGCCACCCCGCCCATCCCCACCACCCGCCCCCT
>CAZHSS010000356.1:0-1574 GCA_964535205.1 uncultured Verrucomicrobiota bacterium | reverse complement strand
CCTGCCCGATGGTGTAACGGTAGCACAGCAGCCTCTGGAGCTGTTTGTCTAGGTTCAAATCCTAGTCGGGCAACCATCTTTGCCGCGCCGCCTCCAAAGGCGGCGTTTGGTTTGCACCGGCTTTCCGCCTTTCCGCTCAAGTCACCCGAATGGGCATCAGCACGTAGACGAAATTGATCGTGGAGCGGATGACACCGGGGCTGGTGTCGTCAATCAGGTCCAAAAAGACCTCGTCGGGGGTCAGCGCCTTCAGCGGATCCATCAGAAACGCGGGGTTGAAGGAAATGGCGATGTCCGGCCCGGAATACTTGACGTCCATGGTTTCACGGCCTTCGCCGATTTCCGCCGCGGCGGCGAGCACCTCGAGGCGGTTCTTGGTGAAGGTGAGCTTGACGCCGGAGACGGCGTCGCTGACGAGCTGGGAGGTGCGGCGGATCGCGGTCAGGAAGGGCTCGCGCTCGATCGCCACGCGTTCGGGGGAGGACTGGGGAATGACCTGCCGGAAGTTGGGATAGGTACCTTCCACCAGCTTGGAAATGACCAGGGTGCCATCAAATTCGAACGCCACCTGCTTCTGGTTGGCCATGATCTTGACCTCGCCGGTTTCGCCCAGCGTCCGGATCAGCTCCTCGACCGTCTTCAAGGGAACGATCATGTCCAGTTCGGCGTCGGCGGGAAATTCCACTTCGTGCTCGACGAGGGCGAGGCGGCGGCTGTCGGTGGCCACGACGCTGAGCTTGCCGGCCTTGAAACTGAGGAGCACCCCGTGGAGAAGCTGGCGGTTGGGGTCCGGAGAGGCCGCATAGGCCGTCAGCTTGAGCATGTTGCGGAAGGCGGCCTGCTCGAGGCTGTAGCTCTTGGCGTCTTCCATCTCGGGCAAGATGGGATAATCCGCTTCGGGAATGCCGTGAATCCGGAAATAGGAGCTGGCGGCATGGATGAAGGCGATGTTGTCGTCGCTGACCTCCATTTCAGCCTCGTCCACGCTCAATTCGCGAAACACGCCGAAGATGCGCTTGGCGGGCAGCGTCGTGGCGCCGGGTTCGGCCACCTCGGCCGGGACGGTCGCCCGGACGGTCAGATTCATGTCGGTGGCGGTGAGTTCCAGATGTCCGTCCGCGGCCCGGATGAGGACGTTCGAGAGAACAGGCAGGGCGTTGCGGGGATTGATCACGGACTGGACCTTCTGGAGACCGTCAATGATGAGTTCTTTGTTGACTTTGATTTTCATGGCTGCCGCCTCGTGGCTGTTATGTCTTCTTAAGTAAGGAATACAAACCGTCTTATCAGTATGTCCTGTGAATCCTGTGAACATCAAGAACAGAATCGGCTGGACGGGCCTGGAACGGGTCGGCGGCCTGTGCAAAACCGGCCCCTCCCCCCTGTGCCCAAGTGGAACAACCCGGGGTTGTCCACACGGCGGCGGGGTTGTCCACAAGACCCCGCCGGGTTGCCACCGGGTTGTGCACATCCTCCCGGAGGCCGCTTCCCCCGATGCGGAACGGAAGCGGAATGGGAACGCGTAGCATCATGTCAGGAAGGCGCGGCGACTCCTCCGAGACGCTGCTGGAGAG
>CAZHSS010000355.1:0-1583 GCA_964535205.1 uncultured Verrucomicrobiota bacterium | reverse complement strand
GTCGCCCGCGTCAACGGGCTCGTGGTCTTCGTCCAGGGCGTCCCCACCCTCGGCGAAACCGTCCATGTGCGCATCACCGAACGCCGCGACCGCGCCGCCAACGCCGTCCCCACCGGCAAGCCCGCCGGCAGCGGCTCCACGCCCCCCGCCGGCGACGTCATCCGCCGCGCCTTCACCCCCGACACCGCCAAGGCCGCCCTTGACCATGTCGTCGCCGGAGCCGAACTCGACCTCGAAATCCTGGAGCACTCCGAAAAATTCCCCGACCGCGAAGGCGTTGCCAAGATTGACGGCCTGGTCGTCTTCGTCACCGGCGCCACCAACGTCGGCGAAACCGTCCGCGCCCGCATCACGGCCCGGCGCGAAACCGTCGCCTTTGCCGAAGTCCTTCCCTCCCCCTGACCCCGGAGTCCGTCCATGGCCAAGACCCTCACCAATGAACGCAGCCTGGCCGGGCGCCAGGACGACATCGCCCGCGAGCTTGCCCTGTTCCGGCGCATGCGCCTATTGGAGTGGGGCGCCGCCGGCGTCGCCGTGCTCGCCGGCCTGCTCTGGAAATCCGCCGGCAGCGGCGGCTGGGGCCTGCTGATCTTCGGCGCCTTCCTCGCGTTCCTCGCCCTCGGCCACGAAGCCCGCCGGCGCGAAAACGAGCAGGAGTACACCGACATGCAAAGCATGCGCGGCGCCAAGGAAGACGTCGCGCGTCTTCTCGACGACAAGCTCGCCAACGACCATTTCGTGCTCAACGACCTGCATCTGAAGGTCGGCCGCGAGAAATGCTGGATCGACCACCTCGTCGTGGCCCCCTCCGGCATGTTCGTGATCAACACGCTGAACTGGAGCGGCAAGATCATCGGCGACACCGCCAAGCAGGCCTACACCTGGAAGATCCGCTCCCCCGGCGGGAAAATCCGCCCCGCGCGCAATCCCGTCGGGCGCGTCCAGCGCGAGCGCCGCATCCTCTGCAACTGGCTCAAGGGCACCAGCCTCATCTGGGAAAACGTCTACGGGCTGGTGGTGCTTGCCCATCCCGAGGCCGAGCTCGCGGTGACCAATGCCGAACGCCGCGTGATGACCCCCGAGCAGGCCGTCACGTTCATCAACGACTTCTGCTTCGAAAAGCCCGTGCTCTCCAACGCCGAGGTCGAAAAGCTCGCCCAGGGTCTCAACCGCCAGTCCGGCGGGGCGGGCTGATCCGTCCGCCGGGGGTCGCCGCATGGCCCGCATCCTGCGCACCGAAACCAGCCTCCGGCGCCGGCAGGCCGCCATTGCCCGCGAACTCGCCGTCCGCCATCCCGTGCGGATCGCCGTCTGGGCCGCGGCCCTCGCCCTGCTCGCCTGGGGCGCGCTGCATGCCCATCGCACCGGCGCCTACCCCGGACTGGTCTTCGGCGCCTTCGCCGTCCTCTGCGCCGCCGGCTACGAAGTCCGCCTGCGTGAAATCGCCGCCGAACGCCGCAACCTCGAAGGCGGACGCCGCGGCGAGCAGCAGATGGCCGAACGCCTCGCCGAGCAGCTTGCCGATGACCATGTCCTTCTCAACGACCTCGATTTCCGCATCGCCCACGAACGCTACCAAATCA
>CAZHSS010000354.1:0-1586 GCA_964535205.1 uncultured Verrucomicrobiota bacterium | reverse complement strand
GGATGCAAGGCAAGGTCCGGCCCTTCGGCCCCCCCCTGCCGTGGCGCACCGCGGCCGGCCAGGCGCTCCTGCGCTGGCTGGCCGTCCTGCCCATTCTCTGGTTCACGGGCTTCGCCTGGCAAATCCTGCTGCGGATGACCGGCTATGTCCCGGAATTCCAGCAGGTCATCCGCCTGTTCATGGAAACCACCGACCCCTGGCGGCGCACCGCGTTTCTCCTGATGGCCGTCGGCCTGGCCCCCGTCGTCGAGGAAGGCCTCTTCCGCGGCATCCTCCTGCCGCTCGTCAGCCGCCGCCTCGGCCCCCGCGCCGGCCTGATCCTCGTCTCCGTCGGGTTTGCCGCCCCCCACGGCGACCCCGGCTCGTTCGCCGCGCTGGTCGTCATGGCCCTGGCCCTGGGCCTCGCCTATGTCCGCACCGGCTCGCTCTGGGTCCCCATCGCCATGCACATGATCTTCAACGCCGTCAACCTCGTCCTGCTGCTCCTGCTCCTCCGCGCCGGCTTCGCCCCCTGAGGCCGCGTCGATCGCTCAAACGGGCAAGAGTCAACAGGCTGCCGCCTCTATTGAATATTGCTTATGTGGGTGACGAACTCGGCCCTTGCGCCCCCCCCACGGCCTTTGCCGTGGGCTTGCCCGCCATAGCCTCGGCGAAGGCGGGAGGCTAAGTTGGCTCCCCCACCACGCAAGGTGGCGGGGCCCGCCGGAACCACAACCGCAACGCACTTTTGCAAAACTCAATAAAGCCCCTCGCGAACCCGGTCGCGCAGGCCCGCCGGCAGATCCCCGGACTCTTCCATCTGCAACAGGACGCGCAGCCCCCCCGCGATATACACGAACTCATGCACGGACAACGCCAGAAACAGCGGAACAATCCGCCGCAGTACCGGCCCGGTCAGCCACAGGCCCGACGGCGAGACGACGAACGACTCGCCCTCCAGCCGGAGATTCAGCATGAGCCACGTCGTGCAGAGATACAGCCCCGTCACCACGCTGACATGAAAAACCGCCAGGCGGGTGCGCAGCTCCGAGGCCCCCGGCCCCTTCAGCAGCCCCATCACCGCAATCAGCAGGAAGATCGCCGCCCCGTAGAAAGCCAGCGACCCCAGTACGCCCTGAATCGATACGGCCGGACCGGTCATGGGATTCTTTCCGTGTCGCGGGTTCCGGCGGCCGAAAGGCGAAACCGGACTCGCCACACGCCGGAATCCTAATCCGCCCGCCATCCCCCGCCAATCGAAATTGCCCCCCCCCTGACCCCCTGACGCCCGCAACCCGTTTTGCTTGACAACAGGCCGCGATCTCGATACAAAGAATAAGTCCTCGCTCAATGGATTGCCAATGATCGGCCCATCCTCCAGGACGGCCAAACCACGAGGTGCCCCATGGTAAAAAAAACACTGAATGTACTCTATCAGCTCTGGCTGCTTGGTGCGGGCAGCGTCCTGTGCGCTTTTGCGGTCCGGGCGTTCGTGATGCCGCATGGGTTCGTGTCGCGGGGCTTAACGGGTTTTGCCCTGGTCATCTGCTACCTGTGGCCGGACTGGTCCGTGGGGACCGTCTATTTTGCGCTCAATATTCCGGTGT
>CAZHSS010000353.1:0-1595 GCA_964535205.1 uncultured Verrucomicrobiota bacterium | reverse complement strand
CGAAGGTGCTGGATTTGTCGGCGGATCTGCCGGTGGTGGTGGAGATCACGGATGCGGAGGAGAAGATCCGGGCGTTCCTGCCGGTATTGAAGAAGCTGTTCGAGACGGCGGGGTGCGGGGGGCTGGTGACGATGGAGAAGGTGGAGGTGATCCATTATCTGCACGGGGGAACGGACCGGCCGGCCGAGTAGGGGGGGAGAGCCGTGACGGCGGGATGAGAGGAAGGCAGGCAGCGGGCCGGAGACGGCTGGGACCGGGCGAGGCGGTGCGGCGGTTCCGGGAGTGGAGACGTCATTACATGGCGCCGTCGGCTCCGGCCTACGTGCTGTGCAATGCCGTTGCGGGCCTTCTGCTTTTCGCGGTGTATCTGCACGGACCCTTGATTCTGTTTCCGGTGGGGCTGGGGGTTGCGCTGCTTCCGCTGGCCGTGGCCGCCGTGGCCGGACTGTTCCGCCGGAGAGCCGGCGGCGAGGCGTATTTCGGATTCCTGATCAGCTACCGGCTGTCTGACCGGAACCTGGTTCTGCTGCTGGGACGGATGATTCCGTTGTACCGGGTGGATCTGGCGGAAGTGGTCCAGGTGGACCGGTGGCGGGCGGTGGGACCGGCGGCGCACGGCAGCGGGGAAAACAATCTGGTCTGGTTTTGGTTCAGCCGGATTTGGTTCTGGCCCCGGCCGGTGGGATGGATGCTCCGGAACCTGTTTTCCATCCGGGTGATCCGGTGCGAATACGTCCTGGTGTGCGAGACGGGCTGGAAGATCGTGCTGATGTGCAGCCGTGACTTCATCGAGCAGGTGGCGGGGCGGGTGCAGGAGGTCAGGGATCGAGGCGAGGCGCTGCCTGAACCGGCCTGAGGGGCCGCGGCGGCGGCGGTTTTCCACGGTGTGGAAAAAAATTTTCCATAGCGTGGAAAATCCGGACCCGTTTTTTCCATAGCGTGGAAAACCCGCGGAAAAGTTTTCCATGGCGTGGAAAACGGGGGGGGTGTTGGAAACGAGCGGCGAGTCCCCGGGCGGGGGGAGAGCGGGTCAGTCGTCCATCCAGAGGCCGCCGGTGGCGTGGAGCCAGTCGGCGATGCGGTCGGCGGCGGCGGGGATGTCGTTGTCGGAGACGTCGAGGGTGAGCGCCGGCAGGGTGGATTCGGCGACGAGGCGTTGGAGGAGTTCCTGTTCGCGGACGAAGCGGGAGAGGTCGTCGTACTGGTCGGGCTTGCCGGAGACCTTCAGGCGCAGGGCGCGGGCGGCGGCGAAGGAGTCGGGGGAGCGGGTGCAGAAGACGAGGCGGAAGTTGAGGGGGCGGAGGCGGTCTTCGAGCCAGCGGAAATCAATCTGTTTGCCGCGGGTCATGAGCTGGACCATGCGGGTGGAGAGATGGAAGCGGTCGATGATCCAGGAGTAGTAGCGCTGGAGTTCGAAGAGGCGGGCCCAGGTGGCGTAGGTTTCCATGGCAAGGGCTTCTTCGTGCGGCTCGAAGTTGAGGAGGCCGCGGCCCCAGGGATAGTTTGTGAAGGCGCACCACTCGGCGGAGATGACGGGGGAGTGGTAGCGGTAGCGGCGGGGGCCGACGACGCGGGGGTGTTCGTTGAGGGCGAAG
>CAZHSS010000352.1:0-1595 GCA_964535205.1 uncultured Verrucomicrobiota bacterium | reverse complement strand
GCCGCCGGCCTCGGCAGCCTGTTCCTGCGCCACGTGCAGGCCACCGCGCGGCTGCAGGCTGAGAAAATCGCCTACGGGCGGAATCTGTTCACCGACGGAACCGCCACCCTTCACCTGCGCGGCGGCGTGGCGACGATTCCCGACGCCCGCGCGGCGTCCTGCGGCGGCACGCTGACCGCGCACGGCAGCGTCCAGCTGCTGGCGTGCCCGCTCTCGTACCGCCTCGAGCGGCTGTCGGCGCAGAACCTCGACCTGGCCCAGGCGCTGGCCGCCAACGGGCTCGACGGCCTCGCCCGCCTATCGGGCCGCATAAACCTGGAGGCCAGCCTCGCCGGCCACGCTGTCGCCGAGCCCGCCCTGCGGTCGCTCGAGGCCGATGCCGCCGTCCGCATCGCTGACCTGCAATCCATCGGCACCGGCGGCTCGTTGATGGACCCAATCTGGCTGCAACTCGACCATCCGCTTCTGCTGGAGCTGGTCCCGCGAATCCGGCCCAAGGTGGAGAACGCCCGGGCCGCCGCCGCCTCCGTCACCACCTCGCGCTACGACGAGGCCTCCGCCACGCTCTCCCTGCGCAACGGCGCCGCCGCGCTCTCCGACGCCCGCCTCTCCATGCCCGGCTACCGCCTGCATCTCGACGGCGCCATCCGGCCCTTCGACGACCGCCTCGATCTCGCCGCCCGTCTGGTCGCCTCGCCCGAGGAAACCCTGCGCCTGACCGGCGGCAAGGACCGCTCCGACCGCCTGCCCTACGAAGACGGCGGCCTGATGATTCCCCTCCTCATCCGGGGCTCCCTGCAACGTCCCCGGGTCCTGCCCGATCTCGACATCCTGCTGCAAAACGCGCTCTCGGGCGCCGCCCTCGCCGACGAGCTCGCCCCCCGCCTCGAAAAACTCTCCGATTCCGACAAACAACACATCCAGGAAGGCCTCCAGCTCCTGCAAGGCCTCGGCACCCTGCTGAAATAGAAGTGGAGCTGCGTGCGGCTCCCATCGCGGACGGATTCGGTCGGGACAACACACCGCTGCCGGCCGGGCTGTTCCGCCCTGTAGGCCACCGCGCCGAGGGGACCTCCCCCCCCCCCCAATCCATTTATCCGGCGCTTGCGTTCCTTTTGCGCCCCTTGCGCCGCTGGCGTTGAATTTTCCCCGCCTCGGCCGCGCAGCAATATACAATACGCATAGTTGACACATATATCATCTATGCGTATTGTATTTACATGAACCCATCCTCCCCGAAAACCACGGTGGAACTCTTCCATCTGCTGCTGCTCGATCTTCTGGGCCGGAAGACGGACCGCCAGCACTACGCCCTCAAGGGCGGCTGCAACCTGCGGTTCTTTCTGAAAAGCATCCGCTACTCGGAAGTCATGGACATCGACGTCGGTCCCGGCCTGCCAAAGGACAAGCTCGCGGATCTCGTGAACCGCATTCTGGATTCGAAACCATTCACGGAAGTGCTCGCCTTGCGGGGCATCCGCCTCGCCGAACGGTCCGCCCCCAAGCAGACGGACACGACCCAGCGCTGGAAATTCGCCCTCCAGGTGGACGGCGTCCTGATGCCGCTGCGCACCAAAATCGAATTCTCGCGCCGG
>CAZHSS010000351.1:0-1596 GCA_964535205.1 uncultured Verrucomicrobiota bacterium | reverse complement strand
CCGCGGGCTGCCCGGCAAGCCGGGCCTATCCGCAAAGATAGAAACATGCAGCAACAACCCACAGGACACGCCATGAAGAAAGCCTACATCGGAATCGATTCGCATAAAGCACAAAATACCGTCGCTATCGCTTTGGCCGGGCGGGAGGACCCGGAGCTGTACGGCAAGGCCCCGGCGGACCTGGACGGTTTCGAGCGGGTGCTGCGGCGGGTGCTGGCCAAGTACGGCCTGGAGAAGGCCGACGTGGCGATCTGCTACGAGGCGGGGCCGACGGGGTTCGTGCTGTGCCGGCGCCTGCGGTCGCTGGGGTTCGAGTGCGAGGTGGTCGCGCCTTCGAAGATCCCGAAGGCGGCCGGGGACCGGGTCAAGACCGATCGGCGGGACGCGCGCAAGCTCGCGCGGATGTTCCGGGCAGGGGATCTGGTGTTTGTGAATGTGCCGGACGTGGCCGACGAGGTGATCCGTGACGTGTGCCGGGGGCGGACGGACGCGGCGGAGGTGCGGGGGCGCGCCCGCCAGCAGCTGGGCGCGCTGCTGCTGCGCAACGGCTACCGCTACGGCGACAAGACCAACTGGACCGAGGCGCACATGCGCTACCTGCGCGAACTGGTGCTGCCGGATCCGGCGCAGAAGTTCGTGCTGGAGGAGTACCTTCAGCGGGTGGACGCCTCTGTCGCGCAGGTGGAGCGCATCGAAGCGCAGATGGCCCGGCTGTTGCCCGCCTGGCAGCGGCGGAAGTTCGTGGAGGCCTTGCAGGGGTTCCGCGGCTTCCAACTCGTGGCCGCCATGACCCTGGGCAGCGAACTGGGCGACCTGCTGCGCTTCGACCATCCGCGCCGGCTGATGGCCTACATCGGTCTTGTGCCGGGCGAGAACACCACCGGGGAGCGCCGGCGCCAGGGCCCCATCACCAAATGCGGCAACAGCCACGTGCGCTGGATGCTGGTCGAAGCCGCGCACCACTATCACTATCCGCCCAAAGTCAGCAAGGAACTGTCCAAACGGCAGGAAGGCCTGAGCCGGGAGGTGCGGGCCGTTTCCTGGCGCGCGCAGGAACGCCTGCACCGCCGGTTCTGGCGCCTCCTCAAGCGCGGCGTGCACCGCAATAAGGTCGTCATTGCCATCGCCCGCGAGCTGACGGCGTTCGTCTGGGAACTCGCCCAGGTGCTTGAACGGGAGCGGGCCGCGGCCGACCCGCGTCAGCCGGCGCGCCCGGCGGCGAGGAAGGCGTCGTAGGCGCGGGGGCGCTTGTCTATTTGTCGGAACCGGTGGAGGATCAGAGCGAGGCAGAGGCCGGCCCTTGTTGACGTTGTGAGCTAAGGTGCGCGCAAGCGCGCTGAGCGCTCGATATCCAGAGTAGAGGGATAAAGGCCGCGGTGAAAAAAAGAAATATGGTACGTTTCGCCTCGGCGAAACCAGTCCAAGAATATGAGCATACACTGCCTGCGGGAAAACCGCTCACCCTGAATCCTCGAAGTCCTCCCCGGTTCCGATCTTTTTCCTTCCCCGCTCAAATCCCCGATCCGAAGAAGCTTTGAATATGGAAGACAGGAGAACTTTGTCCTCTTGACGTTCCTTCAGCCATATGAACGTCAG
>CAZHSS010000350.1:1332-1605 GCA_964535205.1 uncultured Verrucomicrobiota bacterium | reverse complement strand
CGATGCGCCCGCAGCCGCGGGTGCTGAAGGGCCATGCCTCGACCGACCTGATTGATTCGGCGACGCGGACGGTGGAAGACATCCGGCTGGCGCTGAACGACGGCATTCTGGAGGATTTCAAGGCGACGATGGCGCAGGTGCGCAGGATCGCCACGAAACTCGGCGAAGGCGAAGGCACGCTGGGCAAGCTGATTGCCGACGACGCGGTGTATCGCGACGTGCAGGAGATTGCGGCCAACCTGCGCGGGACCAGCGAAAAACTGGCGCGGGGCG
>CAZHSS010000350.1:647-1322 GCA_964535205.1 uncultured Verrucomicrobiota bacterium | reverse complement strand
AAGAGGTCGCAGAGGCGGCGGACGCGTTCTTCCGCGAGTTTGAGCTGGAGGACGCGAAATACGCGGAGGCGGTGGACAAGGGCGAGATGTCGGCGAAGTCTTACCAACGCTGGCGGCGCGGGAAACTGGCGCGGGGCGAGGGCACGATCGGCCGGCTGATGAACGACGACCGGCTGTATGACGACGCCCAGGCCGTGGCGGCCAACCTGCGGGAGATCAGCGACCGGCTGGCGAAGGGCGAAGGGACGCTGGGCCAGCTGCTGGCCGGGGACGACCAGGCCTATCAGGATCTGGCGGCGACCCTGGCGGCGTTCCGCGGGATGTCGGAGTCCATCGCCAGGGGCGAAGGCACGCTGGGCCGGCTGGTGGCGGACGAGGAGATGTACGTGGAATTCCAGGGCCTGCTGCGGGAAGGCCGGGCGGCGCTGGACGACATCCGCGAAACCTCGCCGATCACGACATTCACCAGTATTTTCTTCGGAGTGTTTTAGCGGGGCGGACGGCCGGAAGAATCGGAGGCGCAGGATGAAGCGACAAGGATGGAGCGGAACGGCGGCGGTGGTGGCGGTGGCCATGGCTCTGGCATGCCTGCCGGCGGCGCCGGCCCGGGCGGAGATCGGCGGGGATTCGACGGGGGCGGCCGTCACCGTGGGTCTGATGGTGGCGGTGGTGGCG
>CAZHSS010000350.1:0-637 GCA_964535205.1 uncultured Verrucomicrobiota bacterium | reverse complement strand
TGCCTATGGCACGGTGCGCACCCCGCAACTCATGGACGTCGAGCGCTATTCGCAGGCCGACCGGGAGACGGCCATTGAACGGGCGGTGAAACGGGCCGAGGAATCCCCCGTGGTGCTGCAGGCCGTGACCGCACCCATGGGGCTGGACTTGTCCGGCGCGGGGGCGCCGACCGAAGTGGCCGGCGCCACCATCGGCTGGCGGGTTCATTTCTGAACGGGCGCAGCCGCAGAAACTGATTCACCCACGGGACAAGCCCGTGGGGGTCTGAAGGGGAACTGATTCACCCGCGGCACCCGACTTCGCCAAGGCTCCGTCGGGCAGGCAAGCCCGTGGGGGTCTATGGGGAGCGCTCACTGGTTCAACCGGGCGAGGTGGGCGCCCCAGGCGCGGGCGCGGTCGAGCTCGCCCGGCTTGAGCGGGCCGGTCATGCCGGTGACGCGAAAGCGCTTGCCGCGGGCGGCGGGGGCGTAGCCGGCGGATTTCAGGGACTTGAGAATGGCGCCGGTGGCGCCGCCCGGCGACCACCAGATGCGCGTTTCGAAGGCGGCGCTGCGTCCGGCGCCGGGCGGAAGGGATTCGAGCCAGCGGCGCAGGGAAGGATGCGACAGGTCCGGCGGCGTGGCGAAGGTGGCGGCT
>CAZHSS010000349.1:0-1613 GCA_964535205.1 uncultured Verrucomicrobiota bacterium | reverse complement strand
TGGCCGCACGTCACCGGATCGAACGTCCCCGCGTAGATCGCCTCCTTCACGGCTCATCCCCTTCGTCGCCCGCGGCCGCCAGCTCCGCCAGCGCCTCCTCGTCCGGCAGATGCGCCAGAAACCGCCGGAAGAAAAACGGCGAGATAAAGGCAAACCACACCCCGTACACGAACATCAGCATCGCCGAATACCCCGCCAGCGGACGGATGAACAGCATCACCACGCACACCATGAACGGAATCAGCACCTTCGGATTCTTCGTCGGCTTGGAGTAGCGGATGTGCGAGACCTGCAGTGCCAGCATCAGCACCAGCGCGCTCCAGAACCCCGCCGCCCCCGGTCCGCCCGACAGCGATACCGGCAGACGGCTCGCCGCCGCCGGACACTCCAGCGCGATCAGGTACGCCGCCACGAATCCCGCCGCCACCGTGATCGGCAGCCCCAGGTATCCGCGCTGCCCCCGGTACGGATCCACCACCCGGAACCGCGACAGCCGCGCCGCCCCCGAGGCCGCATAGGCAAAGGCCAGCGCCAGCCCCCAGAACGGAATCCGCTGCAGCCCGTCCGGATGCAGGTACAGCAGGGCCGCCGGCGCAATCCCGAAGCTCGTAATGTCCACAAACGTGTCCAGCTCCGCCCCGAAACTCGTCTGCCCGCGCAGCAGCCGCGCCAGCGTCCCGTCCAGCCCGTCCAAAATCAGCGACACCAGCACCAGCTGCGCCCCCAGCAGAAACTCGCCCGCCCCCGCCGCCAGGATGCTGCCCATCCCCGCGCACAGCGCGGCAAACGTGCAGGCGCACGGCACGCATTTGCGCCACGCCGCCACCTCAGGCCTCCGCCTTCTTCAGCCGCGCCACCACCGTCAGGCCCGCCTGCACCTTGTCACCGCGCTTCACCGTCGCCTCCACCTCCGCCGACGGAAAATACAGATCCATCCGCGAGCCGAACTTCATCATGCCCAGCCGCTGCCCCTTCTCCACCCGCGCCCCCGCCTCCTGCCAGTACACCACCCGGCGGACCACCGGCCCCACGATCTGCCGCTCCAGGCACCGCGTCTTCTCCCCCTCCACCAGAATCGAACTGTGCTCGTTCACCTCCGACGACCGCGGGTCCAGCGTCAGCAGGTGCCGCCCCGCCGTGTACCCCGCCTCCCGGATCACCCCCCCCAGCGCATGCCGGTTCACATGCACATTCAACGGACTCAGAAACACGCTGATCCGTACCGCCGGGCACTTCAGAAAACGCTTCTCCTCCATGAATTCCACCGACCGGACCGTGCCATCCGCCGCCGACACAAACTCCTCCTCCCCGCACGCCGTCGTCCGCTCCGGGTCCCGGAAAAAGTACAGCATGAACAGGCACCCAAGCAGCCCCAGGGCATAGAGCGCCAGGGCCGGCCCGCGGCCTGCCCACTGCTGGGCCGCCATCCCCAGCACCACCCCCGCCACCGGCAGGCCGATGATCAGAGAATACCCGTCTTTGACAATTTTCATAACCCCCGAATCCTACCCCCCACCCCTCCCCCCCTGCAAACACCAAATTGGTTGGTGGCCGAACCTCGGGCGCACGACCAAATTCGGGACATGCGATAAGAGTGGTAAGATTTTGCTTGC
>CAZHSS010000348.1:0-1653 GCA_964535205.1 uncultured Verrucomicrobiota bacterium | reverse complement strand
GTCGTTTTTCGAGCCGTTTTAGGCGATTTTGAAGCCGGGGCGAGAATTGAGCCGCTCGCTGCGCTCGCGGTGCTATAGGCGTGCCCAGGGACCGCGCCAACGCGAAGACGCGTTGTCACGTTCCCTGCAGGGCTACGGTCGCGCCGTTGTTCCCGTTCCCGCTGCGCGGTGTGGGGATATTCTTGGCGCGACGGGGAGGCGGGGGGATCTCATATGCTGCGCTTTGTGGCTGGGGGGCAGATTTCCCGCGTCAAGAAACGGGGTTGCCGAGTCCCCGCGCTTGTGCCTTAATTCCCGGCCATGCAATCGCTGATCTCCCAATGGCTCGAAAAACTGGGCGAAGACCCTTCGCGCGAAGGCCTGCGCAACACCCCGCAGCGGACCGCCGACGCCTGGGCCTACATGACCCGCGGCTACCAGCAGGATCCCGTCCAGCTGCTGCAATCGTCTCTCTTCGAAACCGACGCCAACCACATGGTGATCGTCCGCGACATCGAAATCTATTCCATGTGCGAACACCACCTGCTGCCGTTTTTCGGCGTCTGCCACATCGGCTACATCCCCCGCGGGCGGATTGTCGGCGTCAGCAAGCTCGCCCGGCTGGCCGACATCTTCGCCCGACGCCTCCAGGTGCAGGAACGCCTGACGAACCAGATCGCCCGGTCGCTGATGGACACCCTCGAACCCGAGGGCGTCGGCGTCGTCATCGAAGCCCGCCACCTGTGCATGATCATGCGCGGCGTCGAAAAGCAGCGCTCGCGGATGATCACCTCCGCCATGCTCGGCAGCTTCCACGACTCCGTCGCCACCCGCAACGAGTTTCTCCACCTGTCCCGCCAGGGGGCCGGCGCCTAGCCATGCTTCGTCCCTTTCGTCCGGGCCTGCTTCTCCTGCTGCTGCTGGACGCCGCCGCCGCGGCCCAACCCGTCCATATTCCCCTCGACCCCGCCGCGCTGGGCGGCGCCGCCGTCTTCACCGATGCCGAGACCCTGGTCGCCCGTGCCGCGGCGGAAGCCGGAACCTCCTTCGACCCCGCTCCGCGCCCCCTGCCCCCGCAGGTTATCCTGCCGCTGGCCCAGAAAGACGAAGCCCGGCGCCGGGACGATGTCGTGTACTTCTGGCGCGGCGACATGCTGCCCGACCAGATGGCCCCGGCCGAATCCGGCACTCTCTGCCGCCGCAAACGCCAGAAAAGCGGCGACTGGAAGACAACCCGGACGCACGACGGCCCGTCCGATCCGCTCCCCGCCAGCCTGATTCCCGCCCCGCCGGCCGGCCCCGGCACCGCCCTGCCCGACCTCATCATCGAGACCCCCTATCACCTGGGCCGGGCCGGCACCGCCGATGCCATCCTGCTGCTGTGGCGCAGCGTGGAAGAAGGGTCCGCCCCCCTCGGCGGCTCCATCGCCCTGCGCGACCCGACGCCCGAACTCGCCAACGCCGTTCGCGCCCGCTCCCCCGACTGGGCCGGCCGCGACGAGTGGCAGCGCCTCTTCGACGCGTTCTCGCCCTGACGATTCCGCATCCCGTCTTGACGCGGGGCGGGGCGACCCCTCACCATGCCCCCCCTATTGAGTCTTGCAAAAATGCGTTGCGGTTGTGGTTCCGGCGGGCCCCACCACCTTGCGTGGTGGGGGAGCCAACTTGGCCTCC
>CAZHSS010000347.1:0-1668 GCA_964535205.1 uncultured Verrucomicrobiota bacterium | reverse complement strand
TCCTCTCGGGCGCCGAGCCCGTCTATGTGCCCCTGCGCCCGCCGGAGTTCACCTTCGATCCCGCCGACCTGCGCCGCGCCTTCGAGCAGCGCCCCAAGGCGCTGATTCTCTGCAACCCCTCCAATCCCTCCGGCAAGGTGTTCACCCGGGAGGAACTGCTGCAGATCGCCGCCCTCGCCGAGGAGTTCGACGCCTTCGTCATCACCGACGAGGTCTACGAACACATCGTGTACGCCCCGCACCGCCACGTGTATTTTTCATCGCTGCCCGGCATGTTCGAGCGCACGGTCTCGTGCAGCTCGCTCTCCAAGACCTATTCCATCACCGGCTGGCGGCTCGGCTATGTCATCGCCCCGCCGGCCTTCATTGACGGCGCGCGCAAGGTGCACGATTTTCTGACGGTCGGCGCCGCCGCGCCGCTCCAGGAAGCCGCCATCGCCGGCCTCGAGATGCCGGACGCCTATTACGACGAACTGGCGCAGCTCTACGCCCGCAAGCGCGAGCTGTTCCTCGGCGGCCTGCGCGAGGCCGGGCTCCCCTTCACCGCCCCCCAGGGCGCCTACTACGTTATGGTGGACATTTCCGGGTTCGGCGCGACCGACGACACCGCCTTCTGCGAATGGCTGGCCCGCGAGGTCGGCGTGGCCGCCGTCCCCGGCTCCAGCTTCTTCCGCGAACCCGTCCGGCATCTCATCCGCTTCCATTTCGCCAAGCAGGAAAGCACCCTGCGCGACGCCATTGCCCGCCTCGCCCGCCTGCCCGAAAAAGCCGCCCGCCAGTAGCGGACCTTATTCACCCACGGGACAAGCCCGCGGGGGTCTCAACCCGATCGGGGCCCCCATGCCCTTGCGGCATGGGTGAAGAAGATCGCCCTCACCGCTCGCGGAACAGCACCTGGATCCGCACGTTGGTGTAGGCCGCCAGGAACTGGCACATCACGTGCCGGCAGCTCGCGCAGGGATACAGGTCGGTGTACAGGCGGATGTCCCCGGCCGCCGCGGGATCCCGCATGCGTTTGGCGATGTCTTCGATGATCTTGCGCTCGGTGTCGGCATTCCGGAAAAAGCAGTTGGTCCCGTTCACCTCGTCGTTGTGGTTCACGCACAGCACCTCGTAACGCCCTGTCTTGGGGCGAAGCGAAATCCCGGAAAGGTCCCCGGCCGCCTTGGCGGACACCTTGCCCAGCCGCTGGATGCCGCTGTGCGCGAAGTATTCCGTCTTGTCGAGGCCCTCGATCCGGGCCGCGGCCCAGGCGAAGTTGCCCCGCCGCCGGTACTTCTCGGGGAGGCGCGCGCGAAGCTCTTCGATCCGCTGCACCTCGGCCGCATCGCGGTCCGGGTCGATCTGCCGGATGGCCAGCGGCCGGCCGGCGGTCCCGGCGGCAAGGCCGGACGGCGGCGGCGCGCGCACGCAGGAAACCAGGACCGCGGCCGCCGCCCAGACGGCAAGCCCCGCGACGCCGGCAACCCGCCGACGCCTCCCCCGCCCCGTTTCCATCCGCCCCTTCACAGCTTCAGCACCACGGCGGTCATGTCGTCCTGCAGATGCTCCGGCTGGGCAAAGCGGCGGGCTTCGTCCATCAGGGTCTGGATGATCTCCGCCGAACTCCGGCTGCGTTCGCGCTGGACGATCTGCAGCACGCGCTCCTCGCTGAACTCTTCTCCCGCC
>CAZHSS010000346.1:0-1678 GCA_964535205.1 uncultured Verrucomicrobiota bacterium | reverse complement strand
TGGGCCTTGAGGGCATCGAGCAGCATTTCGGCTTCCTCGGGGGTCATGTCTTCGGCGGAAGCTTCGGGCTGGGGCGACTCGGACTCCTCCTGGGATTCGCCGGCAGACGGCTGGCTGTCCGACTGCGGCCGCGGTTCTTCTTCTTCTTTCTGCTCTTTCCCGGAATCACCGGATTCGGGCTGGGGCTGCGAGTCTCCTTCTTCTTTCTCTTCTTCCTCCTTCTTTTCCTGATCCTGTTGCTGGTCCTGCTGCTGCTGTTGAATCTGCTGCTGCTTGAGGACGGCGAGTTCGTAGTTGGCCTTGGCGTCGGCGTCGTCCGGGTCCAGGGCGATGGCGTTTTCGTACATCTGGATGGCCTGGCCGATGGCGGACTCGCTGGTGTCAAGAGCGGGGGCGGGGTCGCCGCCGGGGAGGGCCTGGGCTTGCAGGGGGCTGTCGGCGAGATGGAAGAGGGCGTTGCCTCGGTTGTAGTAAGCCTTGGCCTGCAGGCCGAGATCGGAGGCGGCGGCCGCGGCGTTGAAATGGACGGCGGCGGCTTCGAGATCGCCGGCGGCAAAGGCCGCGAGCCCCGCGTTGTAGCGGGCGGCGGCGGGATCCAGTTTTTCGGCGGGAGCCGCGGCGGCGGCCTCGACGAAGGATTCGGCGGCGGCGGAAAAATTGCTCGCGGCAAAGGCCTCCAGGCCCGCCTCGAACGCGGGGCGCGCGGCGGGCGGGTCCGCCCGGACCGCGAGGCCATTCAAGGTTAGCGCTACAATAATTACGATAATACGGGACTGACCCCTAATGGCTCCTCTCTTTCTCATGCGGCCACCTCCGCGTCCGGTTTGCGCCGTTCCGTGAGCAGGGCTTCCCAGGCCAGCAGGGCCAGGGCGGCGGCGAGGAACCACACAAAGCGTTCCTCGTGGATTTTGGCGGTGCGGGATTCCTGCTCGGCGCGTTTCAGGCTGTCGATGCTTTCGCGGAAGACGCGTTCGAGGCCGGTGTCGCCGGGAGCGGAGCGGACGTAGGTGCCGCCGGTTTCGAGGGCGAGTTTCTGCAGCACGTCTTCGCGCAGGGCGGACATGACGACCTGGCCCCGGCGGTCCTTGAAATAGCCTTCGCCCTCGCCGCCGGGGATCATGTCGCCGGCCAGCGTGCCGATGCCGATGGCGAAGACGCGGATGTTCTGTTCCTTGAGTTCGGGCAGGAGGGCGAGGGGATCGCCTTCGTGGTCTTCGCCATCGGTGACGAGCAGGATGACGCGGTCGGCGGAGCGATCGGCGGGAAAGGCGGCGACGGCGGTGCGCAGGGCCTGTTCGATGGCGGTGCCGCCGCGGGGGATGAGGCCCGCATAGAGGTCGTCGAGCGTCATGGTGAAGGCGGCGTAGTCGATGGTGAGCGGGCACTGGAGAATGGAAGAGCCGGCGAAGGGGACCAGGCCGATGCGGTCGCCGCGCAGGTTGCGCACGAGATCGCGCACGCCCATCTTGGCCTGTTCGAGGCGCGACGGCTTGAAGTCGGCGGCGGTCATCGAGCGCGAGGTGTCGAGCACGACGAGGAGGTCCAGGCCTGTCCGGCGGACGTCTTCCCAGTGGAAGCCCCACTGCGGGCGGGCGAGGGCGAGGAACAGCAGCAGCAGGGCGGCGAGGCGCAGACCGAGGCGGGCGCGGGTGCGGGAGGGGTTCCACGCGGGAGCCAG
>CAZHSS010000345.1:0-1693 GCA_964535205.1 uncultured Verrucomicrobiota bacterium | reverse complement strand
GGGTCTCCCGCATCACGGCGCTGTCCAACGATATCGCGCTGGCCCTCGCCGCGTTCTACGTGCTGCTGGTCTATCGCTTTCTGGCCGCTCACCGCCAGGACCGCGGCCTGCTGATGTCGTTTTTCGCCCTCGCCGCTTTTTTCGCCGTCCTGGTTCCGCCGCTCGCGCTCTCCAAGGAATGGATCACCCTGAGCTGGTCCCTCCAGGGGCTGGTCATGCTGTGGCTGGCCGCCAGGCTCGACAGCCGGTTCCTCCGCTCCCTCTCCCTCGGCGCCTATGCCATTGCCTTCCTGCGGCTGGTGTTCTTCGACCTCGGCCGGCAATACGGCCAGGCCCTTCCCGCCGACCTGACGTGGAACGCCTATTGGCCGCTGCTGGGCGGCCATCTGCTCGTCATCGGCGGCCCCATCGCCGCCCTCGGCGGCGCCTGGCGCATTCTGCGCAACCCGCCCGCCGCCTCCCCGCGGTCCGTCGGACGCGCCAACGACCTGCCCCGCGACCCGGCCGGAGGCTCTGTCCCCGCGCTCGTCGCCGCCCTGGCCATCGGCCTCCTCTTCGTCTGCCTGCATATTGAATTCTACCGGACCTTTGATTTCTTCTGGCCCGCCTTCGCCATGCCTTCGCTGTCCGTTCTCTGGCTGGCCCTCGGCCTGTTCCTGCTCGCCCTGTTCCGCCGCCACGGCTCCCCCGGCCTGCAAACCCTGACCGGCCTCGCCGCCGCCGCCTTCCTCTTCAAGCTCCTCTTCCTCGACATGCCCCTGGGGGGCCCAGCTTCGAACGACTGCTCTATGTCCGCGACTGGACCCCGCTGCTCGCCGGCATCCGCGCCATGGACTTCGCCCTGTGCACCGGCCTCCTCGCCTTCCTGTTCTTCCAGCTGCGCACCACCGCCGCCGCCCGGCGCCTGGCGACGGCTTCCGGCATCGCCGCCCTCGCCCTGCTCTTCCTCTTCCTGACCTTCGAACTGCACACCGTCCTGCAGCGCTTCCTGCCCGGCATGCGCGCCGGCGGCCTGACTCTCCTCTGGGCCCTCTACGCCCTCGCCCTTCTCGTCGCCGGCCTCCGCTTCGGCCTCCGCGGACTGCGCTACGCCGGTCTCGCCCTCTTCACCGTCGCCGTCGCCAAGGTCTTCCTGGCCGATCTCGCCGGGCTTGAAGCCATCTACCGCATCATCGCCTTCCTCGCCCTCGGCATCCTTCTCTTCCTCGCCGCCCTCCTCTACCTCCGCAACCGCTCCCGATTCGTCCCGCCCGAAAAATGATCCCCCATGCCCCCCCCCTGCACACCTATCAACAATGTCAGTGTCAGGCACTGACATTTTGTTTTTGTGATATGTTAAAGCCAACTGCTGATTGTGCTGACCGGATCAATCCCGCCGCTGAGGAGTTGCCATGAAAATCATATGCTGTTTGCTCGCCGCCATCGGATGCGCTTCCTCCCTTCCCGCCGCCCCCGCCCCCGCCGACTTCGCCGCCACCCGGCGCATTGAATCCCGCCCCATCTCCTCCCCGCGCCTCGCCGAGGTCCGGCTCGACGCCCCCCTCCTGGCCGCCACCCGCAACGGATTTCCCGACCTGCGCCTCTTCGATGACAGCGGCGTCGAACGGCCCCGCACCGTCGAACCCCTCTACGCCACCGAGCCGCGCACCTCCCGCGCCGTCATCGCCGCCAGTTTCGAGCGCACGTTCATCCG
>CAZHSS010000344.1:0-1693 GCA_964535205.1 uncultured Verrucomicrobiota bacterium | reverse complement strand
GGCCAGCCCGTTGGCCAGCATCGTGGCGATTTGTTCTTCGATGGAGAGCTGGAACTGCCGGTCGGCATCCAGCGCCTTTTGCGCCAGGTCCACCTTGGTGGACGGCGCGAGGTCGCAGTCGATCACGAACATGGCGTCCGGGTGGGCCTTGGCGACCATTTCGTAGGCGAGGGCGACGCCCGCGCGCGGCGAGACCCATTTTCCGCCGGGGGCGGGCAGGGCGGCTCCGGCCTTGGTCGCAGCTTCCGGCGGCACGACGAGGTTTTCCGTGCCGGGGGCCGGGCGGGCGGACGTGGCGACCGAAACCGGGGGCAGGGAGCGCCAGCGTTCCAGCGCGACCGCCTGCTTGGACGACAGCTGCAGCATGGGATTGGCGAGGATGGCGTTGAGATCGCGGCCTTTCATGTGGCCGTCGTGATGCGCCTTGCCGCCGGGCAGCCCGTTGACGAAGAACAGGCATTCCATCATGGACGGCAGGTCGCGATAGCTCATCAGGCAGCCGGGCAGCCAGACCGTCGTATCGAGGGCCACGCCGTGGGCGGCGGCAAACGCGGCCAATTCTTCGCCGATGCCCAGGCGCTCGCCGACCTGCGCAAGCGGCACGTCGTTCTTGCCCGTGGGGAAGATCAGCGACGGTACGCCGTTGCGGGCCAGGGTGCGGGCCTCGCGCAGGGTTTGCCACAATCCGCCGGCATCATACAGCGAAGGCGTTTCCAGGATCTGGATGCCGAGGGCCTCGATGATCGGGCGCGGATCGGCGCCGGTCATCTGGTTCGTCGTGCCCGACAGCTGGATACCGTTGCGGTGCATGATGAACGTCACCGGCGCCTTGAGGATCCGGGCGGCATGAAAGCCGTTCAACGCGTGGCCGGCGATCCATCCGGCATCACCGGTATGGCACAGCACCCAGGCATCGGAGCCGTAGGCGGCGCGCTTGCCGAGGGCCTGGCCGACGGCGGCAGGGATCATGACGCCCAGGCGTCCACCGTTGAGCTGGGTGCCGCCCGGGACCCAGGCCACGTGGCCGGGGATGTCCAGTCCGCGCCGGAACGAATCCACGACATGCCGGCGGTCGAGATAGCCCAGCGTCGCCAGGGCCGAGAAGTAGCCGATCGAGGTGTGGGCGTTTTCAATCGTGAAATCGATGGCCGCATGGTCCGCCAGCGCCAGCGACAGCAGCAGGGGCGGGATCAGGTCCAGGCCGCCGCCCATGTGATCCACCTCGTTGATTTTGGCCAGCGAGGCCACGGATTCGATCGCCAGGCGCGCGGACTCGATCTGGAGGGCCTCGAAGAGGGCAATGTCCTCGTCGGACAGCCGGGACATCTGTTCCAGGTCCAGATGCAGGGGGGGGACGGAAGAAACGACGTTGCGGCGCATGTAGAGCGAGTCAGCCAGAAGCGCCTGATTGCGCTGCTGCTGGAGCTCGAGAGGAGAGAATGTAGTTTTCATAATGGGGGGAGAGTGTGCCGGAAAAGAGGGGGGGCGTCAACCGCGCGGACACCTCGCGGCAAGCCGTCTGGACAAGATTCAGGACGGCGGATTTTGCCGCAGAGGGCACAGCGCGGCAGAGCCGCAACCAAATTAATCAGAACTCATGAACTCATGAAAATGGAGAGGGGGATAAGCAGGAAAACAGGCCTGTCCGCCTGTGGCGGAAAACACAGGAACAGATTCAATGTTCAATATTCAA
>CAZHSS010000343.1:0-1698 GCA_964535205.1 uncultured Verrucomicrobiota bacterium | reverse complement strand
TCACTCCCCCTCCCCGCCCGGCGGAGGACGCGTCCATGGAAAACCCGGCTTCCCGGACCGGCGTGTCCGAAACCGGCCTCGAGGGGGTCCACGCCATCCCGCCGGCGGCCCGCCCGGCCGACGGCAAGGGAGCGTCCGACCAAGCCTCCGCCGCGTCATTCCATCCCGCGGCATCCGGTTTGGCCGATCTCATCAGATCCCCCAGCATTTCGCGCGTTCTGGACATCTCCGGCAGGACCGGCACGGATGCCCCCGCCTCCGCGCGGGCGCCGACCGGTTGCGGATCGTCCCGGACCAGCGGCCCGATTGGCTCCCGCATCCGCTCCGTTTCCGGCTCCCCCCCGGCGGCGGCTCCAGTCTCCGCCGTCTCCGCCGGACGCCGGGCAGCGGCGAGACCCTCCGTCCCGGACAATTCTGTTTCCCCCGTGTAGGGATTCCGTCCATCGGGCAGCCATTCTTCGCCCTCGTTCGCCGTCTCAGGTTCTCCGGATTCCAAAACGCCTTCCCGGTCCGATGCCGCCACCCGATCAGCCAGCCATCCCCACCCCGTCTCCGGTTTGCCGCCGGCGGACATCGCGACCGCCGCGTTGCTGGCGCCCCCGCCCAGGGTGGGAAGCGACAGACTCTGCACCAGCCAGTTGCGGCCGCTGTCGGAATCGCGGGTTCCGCGATCCTCTTCCGCCCGCGCCGGCGGCGGAACCGGCATGCCGCCGGAGGACCGCGACGTCCAGCCGAAGACGGATTCGCCCGAACGGAATCCCAGATCCAGCAGCGTCTCCCGTCCCATCAACCCTTCCTGCGCCTGGGTGTCGCGCAACCGCTGCCAGGCCGACCGGTCGGGTGCTTCGCCGTCGTAATGGGAAAGCCCGCCCCGATCGTCATACAGTTGAATGGAACGGCTGTACTCCCGGTGCACGGGAATGTCGCCGCCCCACGCCGCGCCGGCGCCCACCGCCAGCAGGACGGCTCCCGCCGCCCGGATGCCATCGCCCAGATTCACTTCCCCATCCTACGTCCATCCCGCCCCCTTTTCAATCCGCATCCTTGCCAGCCCGCCCGGCTTGGCCTATCATCCCCTCCCATGAAGCGTATCCTCCTGTGCCTGGCCCTGGCCGTCCTTGCCGCCGCTCCGACCGCCCCCGCCGATTCCGGCATGCTGCTCGACAGCTATGCCGCCATCGTCAACGGCAAGGTCATCACCGTCGGCGAAGTGCTCGCCGCCATGTCCGGCGGCCGCGAGCGCCTGGAGGCCCGGCATGAAGGCGCCGAACTCCGCCAGCGCCTCGCCGAGGAATACCAGTCCGTCCGCGACCGTCTCGTCGAATCCGAACTCATTCTGCAGGCCTTTGAATCCCAGGGAGGCGTCCTGCCCGACCGCGCCATCGAAGATCACATCAATTCCGTCATCCACGAGCAGTTCAACAACGACCGCGCCGCCTTCCTGCGCGCCCTGGCGGCCGAACGCCTGACGTTCTCCGAATGGCGCAAGCAGATGAAAGACCAGCTGATCATCCAGTACATGCGCGGCCAGGAAGTCCAGGCCAAGATCCTCGTCACCCCCTTCGATCTCCAGCAGGCCTACGACCGGCGACGCGACGATTTCGCCAACCCCGAGCGCGTCCGCCTGCGCACCCTCGTGCTGACGCCCGCCGCCGATGCCGAATCCGGCAAAGCGCAGCACCACCGTGGTCAAGGCGG
>CAZHSS010000342.1:0-1701 GCA_964535205.1 uncultured Verrucomicrobiota bacterium | reverse complement strand
ACAGAGGACAGAATAGCCAATATCCAATATTCAAGTGATTCTTGATCCTGTGCACAGTCTTTACAAACGGCGCGGGGATGGGGTAGAGTTTTGACGATCCAATTCAAACCCGAGAGGTCGACGATGATGAAAAAGACGGTTGCGTTGATGGCGGCGGCACTGTTCTGCGCCGGAGCGGCGCTGGGCGGGATGTTCAGTGAAGATCCCGGCGAGCTGGCGGTATCCGGGCAGTTCTGGCTTCCCGGCGAAGGGGATTCCGATCTGTTTGACTCGGGCTACGGCGCCACGGTGTCGTACCGCGAGTGGTTCCGCTTTCCCTGGGGCGCCGGGCTGAACCTGGGCGTGGCCCAGTGGCAAGTGGACAGCGGATCCACCGCCTACAAATGGAAGAAGATCACCGACTACGACGGGGACGCCACGCTGCTGTTTGTCGGGCCGGCGCTGTATTTCAACGTCATTGACTGGGACAGCTGGAACCTGACCATCGAGACGGGCGTGCAGTATGTGTACATTGACTCCGGCGTCGAGGTGGAGCTGGAAGGCAAAACCCAATCCGTGGACATTGACGACGCCATTCTGTGGCACATCGGTCTGGAATACGAATACATGCTGGCGGAGAATCTTTTCGTGCTGGGCGGTGCGGGCTACCAGGTGGATTTGATGCCGGCGGACACGGAGTACGGTCCCGGCTCGCTGCGCGACACCTATCTGCACGGCGCGTTCTTCCGTCTGGGCGCGAAGTTTCTGTTCTGAGGACGGCGGCCGCGGAAGGCCGTCGCGCACACGGCACGTTCGCTTCCGCGAACGTGCCGTTGCCGTTTTCATGAGGTACAAACCGATGATCCGATGCCATCTGCCCTCTGACCGTTGGGAAGGGGAAACGGCGGAGCTGGACGAAGCCGAAGCCCGGCATCTGGTGGGGGTGATGCGGGTTCGGGAGGGGGCGCGGATCGGGTTGCTGGACGGGGCGGGGCGGACGGGGGAGGCCGACGTGGTGTCGGCCGGCAAGCGGAGCGCAACGGTTCGGATACTGTCCCGGCGGATGACGGACCCCCGGGTGCCGCGGCGGATTCTGGTCCAGGCGCTGGTGCGCGAGCAGAAGATGGACTGGCTGATCCAGAAGGCGGTGGAACTGGGTGTATCCGAGATTTGGCCGCTGCAGACCGATCACGCCGTGGTGAAGATCCGTCCGGCGGATGCCGCCAAAAAGGCGGCGCGCTGGCAGGCGATTGCGCTGGCAGCCTGCAAGCAGAGCGGGAACCCGTGGCTGCCGCGGATTGCGTCGCCGCGGTCTCTGGCGGAGGCGCTGAGTGAGCTGGGCGGCGTGCCGGCGTGTTTCGGGGCGCTGCAGGAAGGCGCGGTGCCGCTGCCGGAATTCTTCGGGCGCCTGCGCCGGGAAAATGGTCCGGCCGTTGGCTTGTTCATCGGGCCGGAAGGCGATTTCAGCGGTGCGGAAGTCGAGGCGTTGCTGGCCGCCGGAGTCCGGCCGGTGACGTTCGGTCCGATCGTATTCCGAGTGGAAACCGCCGCGGTTTTCGTTCTGTCGGCGTTGCAGTATGAATGGATGCAGTAGTCAGAGGCCAGAAGGCAGAGGTCAGATGTCAGGGGATAGAGGACAGGCTTTGGAGACGATTATCCAGTCTGTGGCGTGGGGACTGCGTCGGCTGGAGGGGCCGGCGGGCTACCCGCCGCTGTCGGCGG
>CAZHSS010000341.1:0-1704 GCA_964535205.1 uncultured Verrucomicrobiota bacterium | reverse complement strand
GGTGGCGTCGACGGGGTCGGTGCTGCCGAAGAGTCCGCCATCGAGCTGGCGGGTCAGGATGCCGGTAAAGGCGATGCGCACGACCTTGGCGGTGCCGGTTCCCCAGGAATGGGTCTCGGCGAAGGACGGAAATTCGTCCTCGCCCTGCGTAGAGGGGCCGGAGCGGGACGAGCCGGCGAGGACGCCGACGGCGGCCAGGTTGATCAGCAGACTGAGGCCCAGGATGGCGGCGAGGGCGGCAATGGCGGCCCAGAAGGGCCAATGGCGGCAGGCGGGTCGGCTGGGAGTCATGACAATTCCTCGTTTCATGCGGTGAAGCATCCTAGCAGGCCGGGGCGGCCAAGGGAATGAAAAGCGTAGAGCCGCTTGCCGCACTCCACCGGGCAACACGGAGGTTGCCCCTCCAGAGGTGAAAACAGGCCGGATCGAAGGTCGGGCTCCGTCCCGACCGGCTTTGGCAAGCGGCCCGTAATTTTGGGATTCAGCGGGGCGGCCGGGTGGAGTAAGGTAAGCTTCATGCACATCGCCTACTACATCACGGCGCACGGCTACGGCCACGGGGTGCGGTCGTGCGACATTCTCGCGGCGCTGCTGGCGCGGCATTCGGACATCCGGGTGACGGTCACGACCGACCTGCCTGAGGTGTTCCTTAGCAGCCGCCTGCAGGAAGCGGACGGCCGCCTGACGGTCCGTCCGGGGGCTTTCGATGTGGGCATGGTGCAGAAGGATTCGATCCGGGTGGATGTGGACGCGACGCTGGACGAGGCTCTGGAGCTGGCGGCCGAGCGGCCGGTGCTGGTGGACATCGAGGCGGAGTTCCTGCGCGGGGAGGGAGCGGACCTGGTCGTGGCCGACATTCCGTCCATTCCGCTCGAAGCCGCGGCCGAGGCCGGCCTGCCGGCCGTGGCCGTCGGCAATTTCTCCTGGGACTGGATTTATGCGCCGTTCACGGCGCGCGATCCGCGCTGGCTCCGGGTGATCAATCTGTTCGAGCAGGGCTACCGCCAGGCGCGCCTGCTGCTGAAGCTTCCGTTTTCGCCGGCGATGCCCGTGTTTGCGCGGCACGTGGACATCCCCCTGCTGGCGAAACCCGGCCGCGACCGCCGCGCCGAACTGGCCGCCGCGACGGGGGCGGATCCCGCCCGCCGCTGGGTGCTGCTGTCCTTCACCACGCTGGACTGGAGCGAAGAAGCGCTGCGGCGCGTCGAGGCGCTGGAGGCGGTGGAATTCTTTGCCGTGAAGCCGCTGGACTGGCCGGGACGGCGGAACATCCATGCCGTGGACCGCCGCCGGTTCGGGTTTTCCGACGTGCTGGCCAGCGTGGATGCCGTGGTGACCAAGCCGGGGTTCGGCATCCTCAGCGACTGCGTCGCCAACGCCAAGCCGATCATTTATGCCGAGCGAGAGGATTTCATTGAATACCCCCTGCTGGAGCAGGAGCTGAAGCGGTATCTCCGGAACGTGCACATTCCGGCGGCCGACCTGTATGCCGGACGGCTGGGCGAGGCGCTGGCGGCCATCGAAACGGCGCCGCCGCCGCCCGAAACCCTGCCCGGCGGCGGGGCGGAGCAGGCCGCCGATCTGCTGGCGAAGCTGGCCTGACGGCGGAGGGGGGCGGAGAAGGGGGGGGCGTTTTCACCACAGAGAGCCGCAGCGCGGCAGAGCCGCAACCAAATTAATCAGAACTCATGAACTCATGAAAAC
>CAZHSS010000340.1:0-1705 GCA_964535205.1 uncultured Verrucomicrobiota bacterium | reverse complement strand
ATGGTTGTCCAAATGGATCACGCGGACGCCCTCGCCGCGCAGGCCGGGGGTGACACCGTCGAGATTGCGGCGCAGGCGGATCAGGTCGCGATAGGCCTGGACGATTCCAGCGTGGGAGTCCAGCCGTTCCCAGCGCAGGGGGGTGTCGTCGTGGAAGGGGAGGGTTTCGTACAGTTCCTGGCTCTGGAAGATCATGGGGATGCCGGGGGTGGTGAAGACGACGGCGGCGCCGAGCAGGGCGCGCTTGCGCGCCCAGGGGCTTTCGGGATCCTCCGGATGGATCATGGACGGCACGCGGCTGCGGTTGTCGTTCATCGCGGCGATGTAGTCGTGGGCCTCGGTGAAGATCACGCGATGGAAGCCCGGCCAGTCGGTGAGGGTACCGGCGACGGTATCCATGTCGCGTTCGGGGTCGTGGGCGGTGGCGAGCTGCTGGAACAGCGCCCAGCGGTGTCCGACATCCCATTGGGCCTGGAAGCCGATGTCGTGGTCGAAGGCGTGGTCTTCGGCGATGCGCAGGACGTGCGGCCGGGTGCGGTCCATGCCGGCGTTGATGTCGCGCAGCATTTCGAGGCCCTGGGGATTGTCGCCCTGGTCGGTATGGAGAATGTGATAGACGGAATCCCAGCGAAAGCCATCGAGCCGGTATTCGTCGGTGAACATCTGTACCTGGTCGCGGATGAAGTCGCGGATTTCGGGGCGGCCGTAGTCGGGGCGGGTGGAGCCCCAGGGGGTATGGATGCGGCCGTCGCAGTAGAAGTAGATGCCGCCGAGATCGTTCTCGCTCCAGCCGTCGAAGCGCCACAGGTCGAGATCGGTTGGGCCGTAGTGATTATGAACCACGTCGGCGAAGACGGCGAGGCCCCGGGCATGGGCGGCGCGGACGAAGCGCTTGAAGGCGTCGGGGCCGCCGTAATCGGTTTCGATGGCGAAGAGGTCGGAGGGATTGTAGCCCCAGCTGCGGCCGCCGGGGAATTCGTTGACCGGCATGAGCTGGATGGCGGTGATGCCGAGATCGCGCAGGTGGTCGAGGCGCGGGATGGCGTCGTCGAAGGTCGCGGGCGGGGAGAAGCCGGCAAAGGTGCCGATGTGCATCTGGTAGAGGACCAGGTCGTCGCGGGGGATGGCGGGCGGGGCGTCGCCGCCCCAGGCAAAGGCGGCCGGATCGTAGAGGATGGAGTCGCCGATGGAATGCTCGACGCGGCGCGCGCGCGGATCGCGTTTCCACAGCTTTCCGTTGAAGACGTACTTGTATCGGTGTCCTTCGCGGGCGGCGGGCAGGGCAAGGGACCAGACGCCGTCGGCGGCCTCGGGGACCATGGAGACAGGCTGCCAGTCGGTGAATTCGCCGGCGACGGCGGCGGAATCGGCGAACGGCGCCCAGACGCGGAAGACGGTGCCGCTGGCGGTCGGAAAGGCGCCGAGCGGCGGGGGCTGGGACCGGGCGGCGAGCGACAGAAGACAAGCGGCGATCCAGGCAACGCAGAACCGGTTCATGGACCGACAATAGCCGCTGGAATATCCGGATGACAAGTTGGATCGGATCGGACAGCCGAACAGCCTGTCTCACGCCAAGGACGCGAAGACCGCCAAGACGCATCGGAACGGCCCATCCCTCCTGGCGAACTTGGCGCCCTTTGCGAGAGGGAATCCTTGGACCGGACAGCCGGGACAGCCAGCTACGGAAGGAACGGATTTCACGGAT
>CAZHSS010000339.1:0-1720 GCA_964535205.1 uncultured Verrucomicrobiota bacterium | reverse complement strand
AAGACGCCGGCCCAGGCGCCCTGGTAGGCGCCGAAGCCGGCGATGCCGGACACGGGCAGGCTGGCGGCCATCTCGGCGGCGCACAGTCCGAGAAACACCTTGGGAAACGGCAGGGTGGCCAGGGTGTAGCCCTGCGGCCGGAGCATGGCGAGCAGCAGGACATAGAGCGCGGAATATTTCAGCAGGCGCACGCCGAGGGAAAGGCCGAACAGGGGGGCGGCGATGCGCCGGGCGCGGGCGCGGCGGATCTGCCGGTGGGTGGCGGCCAGGAAGTGGCGGGCCCAGCGGCGGAAACGCGCGGTTCGGCCGGGGCCGGGGGGGCAGAGCCGGAAGCCCAGGCGCAGCGTGGCGGGCAGGAGGCGCAGGGCCAGCAGGGCCAGCAGCAGCAGGCCGCCGCCGGCGGCCGCCAGCACCCAGGGGGAGAACGGGATTCCGGTTCCGGCCAGGAGCAGGGCCGCGACCAGCAAGGGGGCCAGAGCCATCAGATCGAACAGAAAAGCCAGCGCGAAACTGGCGGTGGCCGCGCCCAGTTCCACGCCCAGTTTGGCCCGGAGGAGATAGATATAGACCAGTTCACCGGTGCGGGCGGGGAGCAGATCCACGCACAGTCCCCGGACCAGCACGACCAGGAACAGGCGGAAAAAGCCGGGGGTTTGGCCGACCGACTTCAACACGACGCGGTAGCGCAGAGTGCGCACGATCTGCATGGCCATCGAGAGGACAAAGAAACATGCGAGAAGCGGGAGATGGATGGACAGAATCAGATCGGCCACCTGCCGCCAGGTGACGTGCGCGAGCAGCCAGGAGAATACGCCGATTGCCAGCAGCAGGCTGGTTGCGATATACAGGAACGACTTCAGGCGGTGGTGGGCAGCCATGGACATGATCTACCATGCCGGGAGGGGAAACACGATGAGATATTCCGGATTTCAGCGGTTGGGGTTTGCCTGTCTGATGGCGGCGGCGCTGGCGGGCTGCGGATCGTCGGAAGCGCGCCGGGGGGGCGCCGGGGCGCTGCCGATGGAGATGCCGCCCGGCCTGGCCGGGGCCCGGTTGGTTTATCAGCGACCGGACGGCCTGTACCTGCGCGTGCTGGGGAAAGGAAAGCCCCGTCGGCTGGCGTCCGAGGGAACCTGGCCGCGCTGGGCGCCGGACGGACGGTCCATTGTCTTTCTGCGCGGCAACCGGATTCTGCGGCTGGACCTGGAGTCCGGCGCGGAAGTCACGGTGGCGGAGATGCAGAATCCGCGAACGCTGGCGGTTCATCCCGACGGCCGGCAGGTGCTGGTGGCGGACGGACGGACGGTGAAGGCGGTTTCGCTGGCGGATGGCCAATCCGCCACGGTGCACAGCGGCGTTGTGTTCCATGAACTGGATGTGGCGGCTGGCGGCGGGTTCTGGGTGGGCACGGTCAAATCGCTGGGCTGGCGCGTTCGGCGGGTGGAGGTGCCGTCGGGGAAATCCACGGACCTGGCGCGGGGCTGCTCGGCCAGCCTGTCGCCGGACGAGCGGCTGGCGACCGTGAATCTGGACGGCCATGAGCAGCTGGCGCTGGTGGATGCCCGATCCGGACGGGAGCAGAAACGGCTGTCGGCGCCGGAGGGGCTGAAGCTGGACAACCAGAAATGGTCCAATCATCCCAACTGGATCGCCGGGATTGTCGAGGGGAAGGCGCAGGACATCATCGTGCAGCGGGCGGGCGACGGCCGGGTATGGCGGG
>CAZHSS010000338.1:0-1749 GCA_964535205.1 uncultured Verrucomicrobiota bacterium | reverse complement strand
GGGCGGCAAGCAGGGCGGCTTCGTTCATGAGGTTGGCGAGATCGGCGCCGGAGAAGCCGGGGGTGCCGCGGGCGATGTTGCGCAGTTCCACGGAGGCGTCGAGCTTGACCTTGCGGGCATGGATCTTGAGGATGGCTTCGCGGCCTTCGAGATTGGGCAGGTCAACCACAATCTGGCGGTCGAATCGTCCGGGCCGCAGCAGGGCAGGATCGAGGACATCGGGGCGGTTGGTGGCGGCGATGATAATGATGCCTTCCTGGGTGTCAAAGCCGTCCATTTCGACCAGCAGGGCGTTAAGGGTTTGTTCGCGTTCGTCGTGACCGCCGCCGATGCCGGAAAAGCGCGAGCGCCCGACGGCGTCGATTTCGTCGATGAAGATGATGCAGGGGGCGCTTTTCTTGCCCTGTTCGAACATGTCGCGGACGCGGGAGGCGCCGACGCCGACAAACATTTCGACGAAGTCGGAACCGGAAATGCTGAAGAAGGGGACCTGGGCTTCGCCGGCGATGGCGCGGGCGATCAGGGTCTTGCCGGTGCCGGGAGGGCCGACGAGCAGGACGCCCTTGGGAATGCGACCGCCGAGGCGCTGGAATTTCTTTGGATCGCGAAGGAATTCGATGATTTCCTGGACTTCTTCGTGGGCTTCGTCCACGCCGGCGACATCCTTGAAGGTGATTTTGTTGTTGTCGCGGTTCATGAGGCGGGCGCGGGACTTGCCGAATTGGAACGCGCCGCCGGCGCCGCGGGCCATGTTGCGGTAGAAGAGAAAATACACCACGCCGATGACAAGCAGGAAGGGGACGGTGGCGGACAGGAACTGCCAGAGCCAGGGGTTGGGGTTCTTGAATTCAAAGGGAACCTTGGCGGCGGTGAGGCGCTCGACGAGATTTTCCGTGACCGGCGCTTCGACGCGGAAGGTGCGGGGATCGCCGGTGGCTGGGTCAATGTCCTTGAGTTCGCCGCGGATGTACTGCTGTCCGGAGGCCTCCATAACCACGTCGGCCTGGTTGATGCGGCCTTCTTCGAGAAGCACCATGAAATCGGGGTTGTAGGGGATGCTGGAGGACTTGGAGGCACGCTGGGTGACCAGCTGGAACACGGTGATGAACAGCGCCAGCAGGAGAAACCAGGCCATCATGGCCCGCATGGGCATGGGGGGGGGGCGGCGCTTGCCCGAGGGTTCCGGGGGTTTGTTGGGCTGGGTCGGGTCCATGTCGGCTGAAATCCGTATGTTGGGTTAAAGAAGGCTCTTCAAGACCGGGAACCTATCATGGCGGGGCATCCGGGGCAACCCGCGGTTTGACGACCGCGGTTTGACGACGGACAAAAAGGGTGAAAAGCGGCGGAGATGGGGTAGGATGAGACGCACGGGATGAAACGGAAAGCGACATGGATGGTGCTGTTCGACATTGACGGCACGCTGCTGGACACGGGCGGGCTGGGATGCGAAGCGTTCCGCCGCGGGCTGGCGCGGGCGACGGGGGAGGAGGACGACCTGGCCTATGTGTCGTTTGCGGGCAACACGGACCGCAATGTGCTGGCCCAGGTGATGGAACGGCGCGGGCGGCGCTTCGACGAGGTGCACGCGCAGCGGATCTTTGCGTTGGTGGCGGAAGAGCTGCGCGCACTGCTGGCGGAGGCGGCGGTGCGGGAAATTCCGGGGGCGGGGGCCTTTGTGGCGCGGCTGGCGGAAGCCGGAGCGGCGCTGGGGCTGGTGACGGGCAACATCCGCGCCTGCGCCTATCTCAA
>CAZHSS010000337.1:0-1763 GCA_964535205.1 uncultured Verrucomicrobiota bacterium | reverse complement strand
TTTCCAGGCGAAGGCGATGATGGTGGTGGCGAGGGGCAGTTCGTAGGCGATCATGGTGACCATTTCGCGCTGGGCGCCGATGGTGGCGTAGGGAGAGCCGGAGGACAGGCCGCCGGCGACCATGGCGAGGGCGGGAATGGCGAGGAGATAGAGGATGAGGACAAGGTCGCCGTAGGCGCCGAGGACGGGGAGGAAGCCGAAGGACGACAGGGGGATGTAGAGCAGGAGGGTGATGGAGGCGGCGAGGGCGACCAGGGGCGCGCCGTTGAAGAGCCACGGAATGGCGTTGGAGGGGACGATGTTCTGCTTGGCCAGGAGCTTGGCGATGTCAATGAACGGCTGGCGGACGGGAGGGCCGATGCGCGCCTGCATGCGGGCGGCGACGACGCGGTCGAGGCCGGCGACCCAGAGGCCGGCGAGGATGCCGAAGACGCTCATGGCGGCAGCGCCGCCGATGGCCAAGAGGATGGGAACGATGTTCATGGGCAGATCCTATCGGGCCAGGGAGGCCTGGATGCGGCGGGTTTTTTCGACGGACAGGCGGTGGAGGTCGTCCTTGGTGAGCACCTGGCGGTCGCCGTCCTTGAGGAGGGCGACGCGGTCGGTGCAGGAGATGCACGGGTCAATGGAGGCGGCGATGATGGGGATGTCGGCGATCTGTTCGCCTTCCATCATGGGAATCCAGGCCATGTAGTTGGAGTAGGAGGAGGCCTTGACCTTCCAGGCGACGGGTTCATCCTGGCCGGCTTCGAGGCGGACATAGTGCATGACCTCGCCGCGGGGGGCTTCGTGGCGGCCGACGGCTTCCCCGGCGGCGCCCTTGAGCTTGGCGAGGAGGACGGCGGGCTTGGGGATGGCGAGCAGGGGGCCGTCGGGCATTTGGGCCAGAAGCTGGCGGACGATGCCGATGGACTGCCTGACCTCGAGGAGGCGGGTGACGATGCGGTCATAGACGTCGCCGCGGACTTCCCCGGTGAGGAGGTCGGGGGTGATGTAGTCGATGTCGAGATCGGCGTAAGCGGCGTAGGGGTGGTCCACGCGGACATCCTTTTTGATGCCGGAGGCGCGGGCGGTGGGGCCGACGGGGCAGAGTTCGCGGGCCTGGTCGTAGGTGAGCACGCCGCAGTCGCGGCAGCGCATCTGGACGGTGGTGTCGTCGAGGAAGACGGCGGCGAGCTTGCCGTAGGCCTCCTCGAAAAACTTCATGGATTCCTCGATGCGCGGAAACTGGTCGGGGGTGATGTCGCGGCGGACGCCGCCGATCTGGATCATGGCATAGTGGACGCGGTTGCCGGTGAGATATTCCAGCAGATCCATGACGTTTTCACGGACGCGCCAGGCCATGTAGAAGGCGGAATCGAAGCCGAGTTCATGGGCGGCGACGCCGGCCCAGAGGAGGTGGGAGTGGATGCGTTCGAGTTCGCCGACGACGGAGCGGATATAGTGTGCGCGGTTGGGGACCTGGATCTGGGCGATCTGCTCGACGGCTCGGACGAAGGAAATGGAGTGGGTAATGCCGCAGATGCCGCAGATGCGTTCGGCGAGGTACATGACCTGGATGCAGTTGCGGCGCATGCCCATCCATTCGATGCCGCGGTGAGACATGCCGGGGGCGAAGTCAGCCTTTTTGATCCGTTCGCCCTCGATATCGAGGGTGAACATGACGGGCTCCTTGAGCGCGGGGTGCGCGGGGCCGATCTGCGTGGTGTAGCCGGTGGGCTTTTTGACTTCGATGGTTTTCATAAATCCACTTTAGACAGGAT
>CAZHSS010000336.1:790-1770 GCA_964535205.1 uncultured Verrucomicrobiota bacterium | reverse complement strand
CGGCGGCACCCTCGATACCATCATGGCCGGCCTGGCCTGCGGCGATCCCAGCCCCCTGGCCTGGGAAATCCTCGATCGCCACGCGGACGTCTTTCTGTCCTGCCCCGACTTCGTCGCCGCCAAAGGCATGCGCGTCTACGGCATGCCCCTCGCCGGCGACCCGTTCATCGTGTCCGGCGAATCCGGCGCCGTGACGCTGGGCACCCTGATGTTTGCCGCGGAATGCCCCGGTCTCGCTTCCCTCAAGCAGGCGCTCAAGCTGGACGCCCAGTCGCAGGTCCTGCTGATCAATACCGAAGGCAATACCGACCCGGAGCTCTTCCGCCGCGTCGTCTGGGAGGGCGGCAACCCCGTTCCCCCGGATTTCCGGCATCCGACCGGATAGACAAAAAAACGTCCCGCGGACCCGGGGGGCCTGCGGGACGCCATGAATTCCTTGCGGGGACTTTATCCAGCCTGAACCGCTGCGGTCGCGGCCTTCGCCGCCGGACGGCCGGGCTTGCGGCCGGGTTTCCGCCCGGGTTTCCGCCCCGGCTTGCGGCCGGGCTTGGCCGCTTTCTTGGCCGTTTCCGGCATCAGCTTGCGCAGTGCGCGCTTGTTCATCTTGCGGATTTCGCGCAGACGCCCCGGCGTTTCCTTGCGGCGGATGGAGATCTTGCCCTTGGTGGATTCCCAGTTGACCACGGTCTGGCCGCTGACGCCCGCCAGCTTCGCGAAGTCCGCCTGCGTCAGGCCCAGGCGCTTGCGCAACGCACGAACACCCTTCCCGCTGATCCAGAACCGGCCCGCGAGATCCGCGTCGCCCGCCGGCGTGGACACCGGCAGTTCCGAGGCCGGCACGGCCTTCTTCACCATCGTGGTCTCCTTCTGCAACGCCGCCAGCTGGCGCCGCAGGTCCGCAATCAGCCCCCGCTGCGCCGCCTGGATGCGCTTGACGGCGGCCAGTTCCTTGGTGATCTCCCGGCGCGCCAGGCGCGAGA
>CAZHSS010000336.1:0-780 GCA_964535205.1 uncultured Verrucomicrobiota bacterium | reverse complement strand
ATGTTGGCCATGTGCAATCCCTTTCTTTTCGACACCCGCGGCGGCGTCTTTTCACCTTTTCCGCCCGACTGTCTATTGGTTGTTTTGTTGTTACTTCTTCCATCCACTTTACTGATTTCCAATATCCACGCAAGCATTTGTTGGATCAATTATGCGGTTTGTTTATCCCCATCCCCCCTCCCGCGGCACTGATATCCGGCCCGATCCGGTCATCGTCTTTTGCCAGATGCCCAAATACAGGCTCCAATAACGGTCCCCCTTTTGTGAAAAACAATCCGCTCCGCGGCAAAGGGATTTCCGGATTAATCGCGGCCGGCGAGAGCCTGCGCCACCACCGCCGCGACGGTGCCGGTCATGATGCCCGACCCGAACAGCTGGCGGAACCAGTCCGGGAACTGCGCCAGCAGACGCGGCTCCATCGTCACCGCCAGGCCCGCGCCCAGGCTGACCGCCACCACCAGCAGGCTTTTGCGGCCGAATCCCGCCGACCCCATCAGGCGGATCCCCGTCGACGCCACCGTGCCGAACATCACCAGCGTCACCCCCCCCAGCCCGCGGCACCAGGGTGACCCCCCAGGACACGCCCGGCACCAGTCCCGCCACCACCAGAAACAGGGCGATCCACAGTCCCACCCGGCGGCTCGCCACCCCCGTCAGCTGAATCACCCCGTTGTTCTGGCTGAACGAGGTCGTGGGAAACGCCCCGAACACCGATGCCAGCATCGAATTCAAGCCGTCCGCCAGAATGCCGCCGCTGATCCGCCGTTCGTACAGACCGCC
>CAZHSS010000335.1:0-1791 GCA_964535205.1 uncultured Verrucomicrobiota bacterium | reverse complement strand
TGGACATGGGGTCATCCTTTCTTCTTCGGGGTTTTGCGGATCGCATCCAGCAGCGCGCCGGACGAACAGAAATACGAACACCACGGACGGTGGATTCCCAGCACAGCCGCCAGCAGCGCCAGAATGGCAATGATCCGCGCCGGCCAGCCGGCAGCCGCCCAGCGGAATGCCGAAAACGGCTCCTGCCAATCCGGAGCCAGGCCGCGGCCTGCGACCAAGGACAAAACCACGGCAACCAGCAGGACATAGCGGACGTTACGCAACCGGCGCGAAACAGGATGCGGCAGATGCCGCTTGCGCGGCGACAGCATTCCGAGCAGCTCTTGCAGGGCGCCGAACGGGCACAGGGTGTGGCAATAGAGATTTCGTCCGGCCACAAACGGAAACGCGACGGCCGCCAGCACCAGCAGGACGACGCCTGCCCCGCCATGGATGCGCCCGGCCACCGCCCAGCCTTCGATCAACGCCATCGAGACCATCGTCGCGCCAGCCACTCCCAGCAGCACGACGCTGGCCGCCAGCATTCCCGCGCGCGCCACCCGGAACACGCGCGGATTCTTCAGCACCCCCACCCGCAGGAACAACAGAACGGCCGCCGCCACCAGCACCAGGATCGCCGCATCCAGCGGGCCGAACGACAGCGCGAACACGCCCGATCCCGGATGCCCATTCGCTTCCTCCAGCAGCAGGCCGTCCAGCATCGCCAGCCGTCCCTTCACCGACCGGGCGATGGCCGAAGAGGTCATGGTGGCCATCGAAACCGCATCCACGTCCAGCGCCGCCGCCTGCGCCACCGAAAGCCCTGACCATTTCTCGAGAAACCCGGCGCGCTCCACCCGCCGGACAAACCCGGGCGTCTCGCGGTTTTCCAGCAGGACGATCCGGCGGATTTGGCCCTCCAGATCCGCGCCGATCAGCACGGGGACCGGCCCGCCATGGCCGAGAATGCCATCCATGTGGGGCCGGCTGGCGGCCACGGCTCCCAAGCGATTCCCGTCCTTGTCCAGACACAACGTCCAGCCGCCCCCCGCGGCCAGCCGGGTGGCCACGGTTCCGGGAAAGACCTGCGCCGCCATCTCCGCCCCCAGCGGGGCCTCGCCGGACACCGGGGCAGACGAATCCGGCGCGTGCCGGACGGCATGGGCCAGCGCCAGCGCCGCCAAAAACAGGAGCAGCAGGACGGCGGACCGATGGGACATCATGCCGGGCAGTGTACCACAGCCGCCGGAAATGCCAAAGCGCCAGGGAACGCGGGGTTCCCTGGCGCTTGGCGCGGCGGCGCGGATTACTTGGCCGGCGCGGCGGTCTTGGCGTATTCGACCGCGAAGCTGGCGTAGAAGGCGGCGGCCCGCGTCAGGTGCTCGATGTCGATTTCCTCGTTCGGGAAATGCGCGAAGCGCTCATGGCCGGGGCCGAAGCCGATCACCGGGATGCCGAACATGCCGGCGATGGAGACGCCGTTGGTGCTGAACACCCAGTGAGCCACCACCGGATCCTCGCCGAAGCTGTCCTTGAAACCGGCAACGGCACTGGTGACCTGCGGGGTGCTTTCCTCGATGAACCACGTGGGGAAGTACTTCTTGGTGGGATACACCAGACCCGTCCAGCTCGGAACGGCGTACTCCAGCACGCGGATCTCGGCCTTGGCCTTCTGCACGCCCGGCAGCGCCTTCAGCTCGGCCACGGTGGTCTCCTCGGTCTCGCCCAGCGTCAGGCGGCGGTCGAGGTGGATCGTGCAGCTGTCCGCCACGGCGCACAGGCTGGGCGACGTCGAACGGATGTGGCTGATGG
>CAZHSS010000334.1:0-1793 GCA_964535205.1 uncultured Verrucomicrobiota bacterium | reverse complement strand
GTTGCTGCGCCTGCAGGCCGATTTCGAAAACTACCGCAAGCGCATGGCCCGCGAACGCCAGGACTGGATCGCCTTCGCGTCCGAAAAAATGGTCCTCGACCTTCTCCCGGTGCTGGATCATTTCGAACTGGGGCTGGCCGACAGCGCCAAGAACGGCGCCCCGGCTTCCTTCACCGAGGGTTTCCAGCTCATCTACAACCAGCTCCGGGCCGTCCTGGAAAAGGCCGGCGTCCAGACCATCGAGGCCGAAGGCCGGCCCTTTGACCCCAATCTGCACGAAGCCATCACCCACATGCCCTCGGACACCGTGCCCGAAGAGCACGTCGTGACCCAGACCCGGCGCGGATACAAAATGGGCGACAAACTCCTGCGCGCCGCCCAGGTCGTCGTCTCTTCCGGCCCTGCCGCGGAATAGGCGGCCCCCCTCCCATGAGCACCAAGCGCGATTGCTACGAAGTCCTCGGCGTGCCCCGCACCGCCTCTGAAGACCAGATCAAAAAGGCCTATCGCAAACTGGCGATGAAATACCACCCGGACCGCAATCCGGGCGACAAAGAGGCCGAGGAAAAATTCAAGACGGCCACCGAGTGCTACGAAATCCTCTCCAACGCCGATCTGCGCCAGCGCTACGACCAGTTCGGCTGGGACGCCTTTGAACGCGGCGGCGGCCGGGGCGGCTTCGGCGGTGCCGGCCACATTGATCTCGAAGAAGCCCTGCGCGCCTTCGCCTCCGCCTTCGGCGGCGGCGGCGGATTCGGCGGAGGCAGCTTTTTCGAAGGCCTCTTCGGTGCCATGGGCGGCAGCCCCTGCGACCGCGGCGGCCGCGCCCGCGGCGCCGACCTGCGCTATGACCTCGAAATCGATTTCGAAGAGGCCGCGTTCGGCTCCCGCCGCGAGCTGACGCTCCAGATCGTCGAGGACTGCGACGTCTGCAAGGGCACGGGCGCCGACGGCTCAAGCAAACCGGAAACCTGTCCGAAGTGCGGCGGCCGCGGCATGGTGGTCAGTTCCAACGGATTCTTCCAGGTCCGCCAGCCCTGTCCGCACTGCGGCGGCACCGGCGAATACATCCGCCACCCCTGCCGCGCCTGTCGCGGCGAAGGCCGCGTCAAGACGCCGCGCACAATCAGCCTGGCCATTCCCGCCGGCGTGGATACCGGCTCGCGCATGCGCCTGTCGGGAAAAGGCGAAGGCGGTTCCCGCGGCGGCCCGCCCGGCGACCTCTTCGTCGTCCTGCATGTGCGGCCCCATGAACTTTTCGCCCGCCAGGGCCAGGACATCCACACCGACATCCCCATCCCCTTCCACATCGCCGCGCTCGGCGGCGAAGTCCAGGTGCCCACGCTGCGCGGCGACATCCCGCTGAAAATCCCGGCGGGCACGCAACCCGGCCGGACTTTTACTCTTCGCGGGCTGGGGCTCAGCGATGTGCGCGGCCATTCCGTCGGCGACCATCAGGTCACGGTCTCCGTCGAAGTCCCCGCCGGCCTCTCCCGCAGCGCCGGCGACCTGCTCGCCGCCTTCGGCGCCGCCGTCAAGGAATCCAACCACCCCCGGCTGGCCGCCATCCGCAAAAAAGCCGCTGAATTCTACGAACGCAAGGAAGCCATGGAGACCGCCCGAGGCGACTCATGAATACACCCGCCCCCCCCGCCCCGGACACCCCCGCCCGGAACATGCACTTCATCCGCGAAATCATCGCGGAGGACAACCGCACCGGCAAATACGGCGGAAAAGTTGTCACGCGCTTTCCGCCCGAGCCCAACGGCTATCTCCACATCGGCCACGCCAAG
>CAZHSS010000333.1:0-1798 GCA_964535205.1 uncultured Verrucomicrobiota bacterium | reverse complement strand
TAAACTATATTACGCAGGCGCCGCTAAACCGCGCGAGCCAAGGTCCATTGTTGCGCTTAATTTCATGGGGCTCAAATGCCCTCCTTGCCGCAAGGAACTCCCCATGTTCATGGAGGTCATGCGGTCCGCTTGCGAGAGCAAAAAGGTCAAGGAATTAGGGGTGAGCATCCGGTATTACGTGGTCAGTACGGATCCGCTAAGCGCCAAGGAGGAACTCCGAAAGTTTCTGGCGGATCAAAACATTGACGTCGCCACGGAAGTGCTCTTGGATCCCTATAAAAAGGCGGCGGAGAAGTTTGGCGTCAATGGCATCCCGCGCACGATTGTGATCTCGCCCAAAGGGCGGATCACGGCGGATATCACGGGGGCGATTGATGATTACCGGATGGTCCTTCGCAAGGGCCTTGCTGCCGCAATCAAAGATTGCGTCAAAGACGAATAAAACACGGATGTTCGGATTTCGTGGCGGCGGGCTCCCGCGTTGACGCGAGAACGGGGTAAAAGCCAAGGTCTTATAAAAGAGGAGGCCCGACCATGCTCGTCGTCCATGTCCACGTCCACGTGAAGCCGGAATACGTCGAGGCTTTCCGGCAGGCCACGGTCGACAACGCGCGCCACAGCGTGCAGGAGCCGGGCATCGCCCGGTTCGACGTCGTCCAGCAGGCGGACGATCCGACCCGGTTCGTCCTGGTGGAAGCCTATCGCACGGTCGCGGCGACCGCCGCGCACAAGACGACGGCCCACTACGCCCGCTGGCGGGATGCCGTCGCGGAGATGATGGCCGAGCCCCGCATGGCGGTGAAGTATGCGAACGCGTTTCCCCCGGGCGAAGGCTGGTAGCAGGGGCGCCATGAACTTCGATTTCGCTTCCCCCCAGCGCATTGTATTCGGCCCCGGTACTTTCAGGCAGGCCGGGGCGCTGGCAAAGGAACTTGGGCGTCGCGCGCTAGTCGCGACCGGGCGCGATCCGAATCGCGCCGCGCCGTTGCTGGAGCTGCTACGCGCCGGGGGAATTGCGGTGCAGGTCTTTTCGATCCGGGGCGAACCGACGACGGACATGGTGCGGCAGGGAACGGCGCAGGCGCTGGAATTCGCGGCCGATCTGGTCATCGGGTTCGGCGGCGGCAGCCCCTTGGATGCCGCCAAGGCCATCGCGGTGCTGGCCACCAACGGCGGCGATCCGTTGGATTACCTGGAAGTCGTCGGCCGCGGCCAGACGCTGTCCCAAGCATCGCTGCCGATTTTGGCGATTCCGACGACGGCCGGGACGGGTTCCGAGGTGACCCGCAACGCGGTGCTGGCGTCGCCCGAACACAAGGTCAAGGCCAGTTTGCGGAACGTCACGATGATTCCGCGGGTAGCCATCGTGGATCCCGAGCTGACCTACGGCGTGCCGCCGGCGGTTACCGCCAGCACGGGGCTGGATGCGCTGACGCAATTGATCGAGCCGTTTACCTGCAACCGGACGAATCCGCTGGTGGACGGTTTCTGCCGCGATGGGATCGCGCGCGCCGCGCAGTCCTTGCGCCGGGCATGGGCGGACGGCCGCGACGTCGCCGCGCGCGCGGACATGGCGTTGGCCAGCCTGTACGGTGGGTTTTCGCTGGCCAACGCGGGGCTGGGCGTGGTGCACGGGTTCGCCGGCGTCGTGGGCGGGGCGTTCGCGGCCCCGCACGGGGCGGTCTGCGCGGCGCTGCTGCCGCACGCCATGGCCGCGAACCGCGCCGCCTTGCTGGCGCGCGAACCGACCAACCCGGTGCTGGCGCGCTACGACGAGATCGCGCGGCTCCTGACGGGC
>CAZHSS010000332.1:481-1837 GCA_964535205.1 uncultured Verrucomicrobiota bacterium | reverse complement strand
GATAGGCGCCGATGTCCGTGAACTTGGCCGCGAACACGGCGTAGAGCAGCAGCCAGCGGCCCGGCCAGTAGATGCCTTCGAACGCCGCCGGGCGCCCGAACAGGATCAGCTTGCCCATGAAACTCCACAGCAGGCCGATGTACAGCACCCCGAACAGCGTCCCGCCGATCGTCTGCAGCGGGGCTGGATTGTCCTTCTGCGGAAACTGGCGCAGGAAAATGCCGATCACGATCAGAAACAGGACAACGGCATCCCAGGCGCCGTCGGCGCCGTGTCCGGTGCGCCAGCCGGCAAACCAGGTGACCCCCACGAGCGCCACGCAGCCAAGGACGCCGTAGCGGTCGAAGTTCGGGATGCCGGCGGCGGTCATCAGGCGGTAGAACTCGAGGGCCATGACCGCAGCCAGCGCGGCCAGAATGAACGGCGCGGCCACGTCGGGCATCAGGAAGAACACCGTGAACAGAACGGCGGCGATGGAAAAACCGCTGACAAGGCGGTGCTTGATGGCGGGAAGGTTCACGAGGGGGCTCCAAAGCGGCGCTGGCGCCGCGAGTATTCGGCCAGGGCTTCCGCGAACTGGGGCTCGCGGAAGTCCGGCCAGAGGGTGTCGGTGAAGTAGAACTCGGCGTAGGAGAGTTCCCAGAGCAGGAAATTGCTGAGGCGCAGCTCCCCGCTGGTGCGGATCATCAGATCCGGATCGGGCACGTCGGGCAGGTACAGATGGCGCGAAATCACCGTTTCATCCACCGCCTCGGGCTCCAGCTCGCCGGTTTTGACCTTGCGGGCGATGGCGCGGACGGCATCCGTGATCTCGGTGCGGCCGCCGTAGCTCAGGGCCAGGATCAGATGCCAGCGGGTGTAGGCCTTCGTGGCCTCCATCACGCGCTCCAGCTCGGTCCGAACGGACCGGGGCAGGTCCTCGATGCGCCCGGTCACGCGCAGGCGCACCTGGTTCTCGTGCAGCTCGTGTTCGTCTTTTTTCAGAAAGGTTTTCAGCAGCGACATCAGCCCGCCGACTTCGTCCTTGGGCCGCACCCAGTTTTCGGTGCTGAAGGCGTACACAGTGAGATATTCCACGCCGTGGTCGCGGCAGGCGCGCAGCACCGCGCGCAGCGACTCCGCCCCGGCGCGGTGGCCGAACAGCCGGGGTCGGCCGCGCTGTTTCGCCCAGCGGCCGTTGCCGTCCATGATGACGGCGACATGGCGGGGAACGCAGACGGCGGTTTCCCGGGCGCCGGTCATCGGGGCATCTCCCGGAACAGGGTGTCGGCGCGGCGCGGGCCGAGCGAGAGAATGCCGGCGGGCGCGCCGGTGGCGTCTTCGAGGCGGGCGATGTAGCGCCGGGCGGCGTCGGGC
>CAZHSS010000332.1:0-471 GCA_964535205.1 uncultured Verrucomicrobiota bacterium | reverse complement strand
GTGCGGACATCTGAGGCGACGTGACCACCCGCGGCCCCAGCGCAAGGCCGTAGCGCTTGGCCGGGAAAAAGCGATCGTTGCCCGTTGCCACTACCACCGCGGCGCAAGGCAGCGCCGCCGTCGCCCCGCCCCCGGAGAGCACGGCACCGAAACGGCCGACGTGCCCGTTGAGCGCTTCCAGCTTGGCAAAGTCGAAGCGGGCCGCGCCGCGGGTGGAGGTGCGCCAGCCGGGCCACTCCTCGTACACGGGCCGGCAGCGGGCCACCTCGCGGACATTGGCGGGGAAGTGCTCGATGCGGCGGCCGTCCAGCTCGTAGGCGGTGCAGATCTTCAGCGTCTCGAAGCCGTCCAGCACGTCGAGCTTGGTCAGCGCCCATTCGTCCACGCCGCAGGTCATGACGGCGTGACGGGCCACCACGGCATCGAACCAGCCGCAGCGGCGCGGGCGGCCCGTGGTGGCGCCGAATTCGC
>CAZHSS010000331.1:0-1843 GCA_964535205.1 uncultured Verrucomicrobiota bacterium | reverse complement strand
ACCCTCGACCCCTACGTTGCGAACGTAATGCTCTACCAACTGAGCTACCGCCCCAAGCGTCGTCCAAGGCAAATTGTCGAAGGCGGAACCTATCAGCCTCCGGGCCGGGGCGCAAGGATTTTTACTGGCCTCATTTTCTGCCCGCCGTTTCCGGAAATTTCGGCAGCATTCGCTGCCACGGTCCAACCCGGAAGGTTAAAAGATCGGAATGTTCCGGGCCACCATGTCCGCCACGATCTGTTCCATGGTGTAAAACCCCGGTTCCTTGCCGGCCAGCCACTGGGCCGCAAAAATCGCCCCCTGTCCGAACGCCGCGCGGTTGATGCTTTCATGAACCAGCCGGATGGTTTGGTTGGGCAGGCCAAACACGATTTCGTGTTTTCCCACAACGCCGCCCACCCGGATGGAATTCACGTGCCGGGTTTTTTCCAGACCCAGCACCTCCGCGATTTTCATCGCCGTTCCCGACACCTCCTGCTTGTCCCGGAAGTGTTCTTCTATGATTTCAATGTCGGCATGGGGGGCAATCCGCTGCAGCACCTGCGAGGCCACCAGCAGAAAATTGATGCCCAGGGTGATGTTGGGCGACACCAGCACGGCGGTCTGCCGGGCCATGGCCCGCAGAACGGCCAGGTCTTTTCGGGTGTACTTGGAAATCGCGGTGACAATGCGCACGCCCGCGCCGGCCGCCGCTTCGTAGCTCCGATACCCCTGCGGACCGGAAAAGTCCACCAGCACGTCCACCGGCTCCTTCTCAAAGAAATCCGGGGCCAGGAACGAGGCGTTATACATGCGGCCGGCGTCGTATTCCGCCCCCAGCCGACGGCTGGCGTATTTGCCGGCATCGCCCCGGGACCGGTTCACCACCCAGATCAGCTCAAAGCGGGGGTCCCGGAGAAACTCCCCGGCCGCCAGTTTGCCGGTCTTGCCGAACCCGAACAATCCAATGCGGATCGTCTTTGTTCCCCCGCTCCGGGTGGTACGTTCAGCCCTCACGGAAATACCTTCATGCCGGACATTCTGACAAAGCCCACCAGCTTGTACAACCCTGATGCCCCTCCCGTCCGTCTGCCCTCCCCTGCTACACGCGAAAGACGGCGCCGAGTTTCTTGCCCAGCAGGAGGCTGCTGCCGACGAGCGTGGCCGTCAGGAAGGCCATGGCCCATACGCCCAGCGCCGCGGCCACGTATTTGCCCGTGCCCAGGAGCTGAAACAGTTCGAAGATCGCCTTGGTGATGGGCATGTAGTCGGCCTGCTGCGCCAGCATCAGGCTGTCGCTGACTTCCAGCATGCTGAAGGCGAAGGTCAGCATGGTGCCGGCAATCAGATTGGCCAGAATCAGCGGCAGGGTGATGCGCCGCAGCGTGCGCGCGGGCGATGCCCCGAGATTCCACGCGGCCTCTTCGAACGTCACGCTGGTCTGCTGGAGGCCGGCGACCGCGCTGCGCACCATGTAGGGCAGCCGCCGCACGGAATAGGCCAGCACCAGGAACAGCGTCGGGTTGGTCCGCACATCCACCAGCCGGGGCCACCAGTCCGCGTCGGCGAACACCTTCCAGTTGCTCAGCCACGAACTGACGGCCAGGAACCCGAACGCCATCACCAGCCCCGGCACGGCCAGGGGAATCATGGAGAGCGCATCCAGCACGCCGCGCAGGCGGATGGTGGATCGCACCACGACGAACGCAATGGCGATGCCGATCACGATGTCGAAGCCCACCGCCAGCGACGAAAACAGCAGGCTGTTGCGGATGCTGCTGACGGTCATGTCGTGGCCCAGCGCCTCGATGTAGTTGGCGCCGGTGAAGGCGCCCGGCAGCACGTTCTGGTACCAGCTTCCCGG
>CAZHSS010000330.1:0-1855 GCA_964535205.1 uncultured Verrucomicrobiota bacterium | reverse complement strand
TGATTCAATCGCGGATCATCCACCGCCATGGACACCCAGTCCGTCGTTTGGCCGTTGGACAGTTCGTCTTCCAGGATTAGCCCGAATCCGCTGTCCGGGGTGGCATCCACCGGCTGCCCCGAATAACGAAGCACCAGAGACTCGTTCAACCGCACCGAACGGATGAACAGATTCATGCCCGGGGCCAGAGGCTCGCCGCTGGTGGACTCCAGCGGCACCCGGAACTCGATGTTTCCGTCCGTGGCGTTCCGGGCGAAATAGGGGCTTCCGCTGTTGAAATCGGCTTCCACTTCCAGGTCGGTCGCGGGATCGACGGTTCCACTCGCTCCGGCCCGCACGCCGGTGTTGGCGGCACCCGGAGGCCCCAGCGCTACGCGCGCCCAGATGTCTCCCGCGCCGCTGACCCCTCCTCCGCATCCAATGCTCGGCGTGGTCATCGTGAACACTTCGCTGCGCTGGTTGTCCTCGGACGGGAACGGATACCAGAATTCCGGCTTCATTCGCAGGATCAGCGTGTAATCTGCCGACGAGGCGCCGGTGTCGGGATCAATCACTGTCGGCCCAACCTCCAATTCCAGTTGAATCCCGATTTCATTGAACATCGGTACGTTCTTCGACGACGGATAATCCACCCCCTGGGGAATCACGTCCGAATTTTCATAATCCTCTAGCGCCCGGATTGCATCCGACGGGCTCACACTCCCCAGAATCCGCTCGAAATGCCGGTCCTTGACAATCTCCCCCGACTGCCCCAGCAACTTCTCATCCCCGCTGCTGTCTTCCTTGTGCAGCACCGAGTAGCTGTAGGACGACAACCGGGATACCTCGAGCCCGCCCACGGACGACTCGTCAATCTCCACCCCGCTCCACCGATTGAAGGGATTGTCATCGCCGTCGTTAATCCGCCCATCCGTCAGATTCAGCAAGGCGGCCGGCGAGTCGAATCCAATCCAGTTTCGCTGGTGCCGATTCAGTTTGAGCTGACGCGCGCCGCCGGTTTCGGGGGAGGGGCTGACCGCTTCGAAGAGCATCTTGCGCACGCTGTTGCGGTTGGTGAACGCCCCGTATCTGGGGATGTCATCCCCGAAAGCCGTTCCCAGCAGATTGGCGTCAACCAGTCCGCTCATGTCGAAGCAGGCATAGGCATACCGGCCCAGGATCCGGCTGCGCTGCCCCGGCCGTTCCCGCACCCAGATCCATTCCGCGTTGCGGACATGGTCATCCGCGCCCCCCCCCCCGAGGGCTTCCTCCAAATGCCAGTCCAGCAGCCAGTCCTCCACTTTGCCGATCAGCAGCCGGTCGTCGCCCAATCGCTCGCCCGAATAGTAAAAGCCCATGGTAACCGGCAACTCCCCGGACAGGAAGATGTTGTGCCGCGGGTCGGACTGGGGCACTTCCTTCACCGCGTTCAGATAGTCCTGCATGGCGGCCGCCATGGCCGTCTGCGCCATCTGGCGCGTCCGCATGCCCTCCATCGAGGCCCCCGCCACCAGCCGCTCAATCCGCGCCTGCGTCAGAAACGCCACCGCCATCATCAGCATGATGCTCAGGAACCCCAGCACCACGATCAGCGCCACGCCGTTGCGGGATTTGTAGCCGCGTCCGCTGCTGTAGCCGCGCCCGCTGGGCGCGGAGGCTGTTCCCCTGTAGCTGCGCCCGCTGGGCGCGGCAGATCCCCAGCCCCACCGGGGCCGGCTTCCGCCTTCGCCAAGGCTTCCACCTTCGCTAAGGCTACGGCGGACAAAACGGTGGACAAGCCAGAACAGCCGACAATCTTTGTGGTTCAGCCTCATGTCATGCCACCATTCCATTATTCCCACATTCCAATTCTCGGTTTCCAGTTTCCAGTCTCATG
>CAZHSS010000329.1:0-1860 GCA_964535205.1 uncultured Verrucomicrobiota bacterium | reverse complement strand
CCGCGTCCGCGTCAAGGCCGGCGAGGCCGAGGCCAAGCTGCGCCAGCAGTCCGAAGTCCTGCGCGAAAAAGCCCAGGGTTATTACGACACCGCCCGCGTGCGCGGCCGCGAGTATTACGATGACGCCGCCGAGCGCTTCGACGAAGCCCTCCAATCCCTCGACGAAGCCGTGAAGGCCGCCGGGCGCTCCGACCCCCAGATCGAGCGCACCGCCTCCCAGATCAAGGTCCGCCAGTTCGATGCCGCCATCGCCGCCGCCAAGGAGGCCGGCGACGACGCCCGGGCCGCCGCCGTCGGGAAGGAAAAGGAAGACTTCATCTACAACGACGCGGTGGACATGGCCAAGCGCTACCCGAACGACCTGCAGTTCCGCTACGAACTCGGCTTCCAGTACTACCTGCGCAAGCAGTACAACGAAGCCATCGAGGAGTTCCAGCTCGCCCAGCGCAACCCCCAGCGCCGCACCCGCGCCCTCTACTACCTCGCCCTCTGCTTCACCCAGAAGGGCCAGCTCGACATCGCCTTCGAACAGCTCCAGAAAGCCGCCTCCGAACTCACCCTCATGGACGAAACCAAGAAGGACGTCGTCTATCAGATGGGCGTCCTGGCCGACCAGATGGGCCGCCCCGACGAAGCCCTCGCCTTCTTCAAGGAAATCTACTCCGTGGACATCAAGTACCGCGACATCTCCGAGCGCATCGAAACCGCCTACCAGAAAAAATCGGCCCCCGGCTCATGAAGACGCTCCGCCCCGCCGCCGTTCTGTCCGTCCTGGCCCTGCTGGCTGCGGCCGGCTGGGGGGCGGCCGGGTGTTCCCGATCCGCCCCGCCGCCGCCGGAGGGTGACCTCCCCGATGCCGCCCGTCCCGCCGACGGCGAATTCTCCGTCATGACCTTCAATCTGGACCGCTATGCCCTGCCCGTGTCCGAAGGTCTCGACGACGCGGCTCCCGCCGCCCCGCCCCCCGGCGCCGACGCCATCGTCCGCGCCATCCGCCAGGCCTCCCCCGATGTCCTGGCCGTGCAGGGCATGGGCCCGCCCGACGCCTGGGCCGATTTCCGCTTCCGCCTGCGCCAGGCCGGCCTGGATTACCGCTTCGAGGAATATCTCTCCCGCGACGACGACCAGGAACTGCGCCTCGCCGTCCTCTCCCGCCACCCGATCGTCTCCCGCTCCCCCCGCCTCCGGGACCGCTACACCATCGGCCCCGGCCAGTTCCCCGTCCTGCGCGGATTCATCGAACTGGATATCGAACCCGATCCCGGCTACCGCTTCCGCCTGTTCGTCACCCACCTCAAGTCCAAGCGCTTCCACGAATACGGACAGGCCGAAATGCGCCGCAACGAGGCCCGCCTGCTCGCCAACCACATCCGCGCCTCCCTCCAGGAAAATCCCGGCCTGAACCTCCTCGTCGCCGGCGATTTCAGCGACGAACCCGGCTCCCGCGCCCTGCGTGAAGTCCTCTTCTACCAGGGCAAGCCCGTCCTCTTCGACCTGCGCCCCGCCGACGCCGAAGGCGATGCCTGGACCCGGCGGACCGATGCCGACCGGCATCTGCGCACCAGCTTCCTCCTCGTCAACAACGGCATGCTCAACGAAGTCCTGCCCGACAAGACCCGCATCCTCCAGGCCTCCGGGCTGCGGAACGCCACCGCCCACCGCCCCCTGATCGCCACCTTCGCCGCGCGGGAGCAGGGACCGGAGAGCGCCCCCGATCTGTCGGAGCGCCGCCCCGTGGAATATCCCGAATACGACTGACCCCCCCCTCCCCATGACCTCCCCCGCCCCCACCGCCATCCTGCTTGTGTGCTGCCCTGACCGGCGCGGCATCGTCGCCGCCCTCTCCGCCTTCATCACCGA
>CAZHSS010000328.1:0-1862 GCA_964535205.1 uncultured Verrucomicrobiota bacterium | reverse complement strand
TCGTCCCCGATGAGCCGCTTTCTTGACGCTGCCCTGGGGAATGGAATGGAAATGGCGCAGGAAACGATCAGGCGCCGGTGCGGAGAGCGGCGGGCTGGGCCACCTCGAAGTCGCAGATCAGCGGCAGGTGGTCGCTCAGGCGGATGCCCTTGGCGACTTCGAAATGGGTGATCCGGATTTCGGGGCTGTGGAGGATGAAGTCGAGCTGCCAGCGCGGCGAGCGGCTGGGGAAGGTCGGCGCATCCGACAAATTGGCGCTGGCCAGGCGCAGGGCCTGCATGAATTCGCGCAGTTCCACCTTGCCGGCGAAGGCGTTGAAGTCGCCGGCAATCAGGTAGGGTTTGCGGGCGTGTTTTGCCAGGCGGGCCAGATCGGCCAGCTGAGCTTCGCGGCAGCGGCGGCCCAGCGCCAGATGCACGATAAAGATCACGACGTTTTCCAGTTCCAGTTCCATGACCAGGCGCTTGACGCCCTTGCGGAGGAAGTGGGTGCGTTCGCGGATCACGGCATGGCCGGAGATGCAGGCATTGGCCTGCTTGCGCATGACCGGCAGGCGGCTCCACCAGGATAGATAGCTGTATTTGGAGCGGCAGAACGGGCGCTTGCCCAGCTGTCGCGCGATGGTGTCGGCCTGGCTGCGGTGCCCCGCGCGGTAGGATCCCGCGTCGATTTCCACCAGTCCCAGCACATCGGCCCGCTGCTGACGGAAAAAATCAATCAGCGAATCCAGGTTGCGGCCGGTTTTGCGGAAAAAGCCTCCGAAAGGGAACGGCAGATGAAACCGGAAACCGCTTCCGGTGGCATACCGCATGTTGTAAAGCATCAGGCGCATGATTGTTTCAAAACGGTTAAGACAATACTCTCTCTCCGCGACAATATCAAGCGCTCCACCCGGCGCGGAGGGGGGCGAAGGGTGGTGTCGTCATACGGAAAGAGCTTGGCGGTATGGGGCAATAGCGGGAAAATGCGGGCATGAAAAAACGGGTATTGGTTCTGGCGCCGCATCCGGATGATGAATCCATTACCGGGCTGCTGCCGCTGCGACTGAAGGAAGAGTGCGCCTTCGAAGTGTGGGTGGCCCCGTTCACGCTGGGCAGTCGCCCGGACCGCCGGGCGGAACGGCGGCAGGAGCTGCGCGCGGCCTGCCGCGAGCTGGGGTTCCGCCTGCGCCTCGCGGATTCGTTGTCGGGGCGGACGATCAGCGTCCGGGAGCTGGCTGGGATCGTGAAATCGCTGAATCCGGCGGTGCTGTTCCTGCCGCATGCGCGGGACGGACATTCCACGCATCGCGCCGCCCATTGCGCGGGCGTGGCGGCGCTGGATGCCCTGGGGCGGAGCCAGGCCGTGGTGGAGACCGAATACTGGCATCCGCTGGAACGCCCCAACCTGATGGTGGCGGCGGATGAACCCCAGCTGACGCGGCTGTGCCGGGCCCTGGCCTGCCATCGCGGCGAAATGGTCCGCAGCGACTACGCCGCGCGCCTGCCGGCCTGGATGATTGACAACGTCCGCCGCGGTGCGGAATTGATCGGCGGGGCGGGCGCCGCCGCCCCGGCTTTCAATTATGCCACGCTTTACCGCGCCCGACTGCGCATCCCGGGCGGCTGGCGCCGCCTGTTTGGCGGCGGCCGGATCATCGAATCCTCCGAGGATCTGGCCCATCTTGTCGCTTTCTGGACTTGATCGGCAACGCGCGCCGCGAGCGGAGGCGCGCGCGGGCGCCGGCATCCCAGGATCCCATGCCGGATGATTTCGATGTTCAGGGCACCGGGATAATCGAATGTCCAATCACCAATGACCAAGGGGAGGGGGGGTCAGCCGAGGTGGACGGTGGCGTGGCGTTCGCGGCCGTCGTCGAGGAG
>CAZHSS010000327.1:0-1870 GCA_964535205.1 uncultured Verrucomicrobiota bacterium | reverse complement strand
GCAACCTTGGTGGAGGCGGAACCTCGTCCCGGTCGGATTCTGCGGCTACAGAATACATGAATATGCTCTAGCCTGGGTGCGGTGAACCGGGGAAGGGCCCGGGGGTGCGGTCAGGGCTTGAGGAGGGTGAGGCGGCGGACGCCGCGGATCTGGCGGTAGGTGGCGCCCTGGGAGACGTGGCGCAGGACGGTTTCCGGGTCGTCCACGACGGTGCCGGAGACCGCGGACACGCCGAAGTCGAACAAGACCGGCGACAGCGGGGCGGTGTCGCCCAGCAGAATGACAAAAGCGTCGGGGCGGCAGAGGGGCAGGAGCGATTCCAGCGTATGGTTGGTGATGGACGTGCCCGTGATGGCCACGACATCCGCCTGCGGAATCCATTCTCCGGCCTGGTCCGCCGGCAGGTCGCCTTCGCGGGGATTCTTTTCCAGCACCCACAGATGACGGGCGGTCTCGCGGACCTTGGGAATGAAGGGGAAATGACCGACGATGGCCACGTTGCGCCCGCGGCCCTTTTCCAGGATCAGTTCGGAGGCATTGACCTCCCGGCAGGCGGATTCATCCACGTCCAGAAGGGAGTTGAGGGCGGCCATGCCCATGGCGGCCTCGAACAGGCTGTCTGAGCGGGCCAGGCCGACCAGGGCTTCGGCGGTCCAGTCCAGGATCTGACCGGGGGTCCGCACCATGGGGGGGGGCTGCCGCAGGGCGTCGCGCGGCAGGCTGGCGGCGAGTCCGCAGCGCCGGGTCAGCACGGCGGTATGAAACACCCCCAGCCGGATATCGCGCACCGGGGCGTCGAAATCCAGGGTGGAGATCAGTCGGTCCAGAAGGGGCATGGCAGAGGGCCTTTCAGCGGGAGCCCAGCAGGTGGTAGAGCAGGTTGTTGGCGACGGGCTGGGGCAGCAGCAGGATGGAACGGAACAGCGGGACGGGGTTGGACTCGTCGCTGAAGTCGGCGACTTCGGAATCGATGCGCAGGGTGCCTTCGCCGCGCAGGGTGTTGTGGTGGGCGCGGACGTCGCCCTGGTCGGGCAGGGTGCGCCCGGTGACGAAATCCATGATTTTGGAGACGCTGGAAAAGGCGAGGGGGGAGGATTGAAGAGGGGGGGCGGGGGTTTCGTCGAGAAGCTGGACGGCCACGAGCCGGTCTTCGGAGTCGGTGATCAGGCGCAGGTGGGGATAGGCGGGCATGCCGGGGCCGATGGCTCCCAGGCGTCCGGCGGGACCGGTTTGCTGGAAGAATCCGCCGTAGGGGAATGGTGCGCCTTCGATGGGGGTGCGGGGTTCCGGCTGGAGATTCAAGAGGCGTCGGGCGTCGGCCAGGCTCATCAGGGCCCGGAGCGGTCCATGTAAAAAGAGGCCGGCCTGGACGCGGGTGTCCGGGGACGGTTCGGCAATGGCCGAGAGCAGCAGGATGAATTCCGTGGTTTCCGGGCGGTCCACCGGGGCGGGCAGGGTGTCCCAGGCGTAGCCGTACTGCGCGTGGCGCTGGGCGAAGGGGTCGGCGGGATCGTAGTCGGGGGTGGGATACGGGGCGAGGTCGGCGTGGCGTTTCTTGGGGGCCAGGGCGTGCAGATTGCGTTTGGCCTCGGGCGTCCTGCGGGCTCGGCGCAGATCGTTGACCAGTTGGTAGCACTGGTTGGCATAGAGCGTGACGGGCACGCTGTCGAGGGCGTCCGGGCGGATGGTTTCGAACAGCAGGGCCGCGTACTGGGCGTCGGCGATCAGGCCGGGGATCGCGGGGTCGGCGGGATCGGGCTTTTTCTGGAGGGCCTGATAGGCGGTGAGGGTATCGTTGAACAGGTTGGCGGCCTGGATGAAGCCGGGATGATTCCAGGCGCCGGGGGTGACGGTGCCGGTGCCGGCGGAC
>CAZHSS010000326.1:1491-1883 GCA_964535205.1 uncultured Verrucomicrobiota bacterium | reverse complement strand
TACCTGTTCGCCGTGGACCGCGACAACAACCGCCCCGGCGACCGCAAGGCCAGCAGCGCGCCGGCGGATGAAACCATTCCGGCGTTCGGCACGGCCTATGACATCACGCCGCCCACGCCGGTTCCCGACATCGAAGCGTCCACCGATGAAGTGGGCGACCCCACCACGCAGTTCGATATTCTGTGGGATCCGGCCAAGGTCAACTATGAGGTCGGCCCCGATGATCCATCGGATGACAACCATCCGACGAAGCAGGATGCAGACCGCGACATCCTGTCGCCCTGGCGAAGCTACAAGATATATTACGGAACGTTTGACCCGAACGACGTGCCTCCGGGCGATCCCGGACCGGGCAATGCCAGCGCCTTTGTGTTCACCAACTTCCTTGCGAC
>CAZHSS010000326.1:0-1481 GCA_964535205.1 uncultured Verrucomicrobiota bacterium | reverse complement strand
CCAATGAAATCGCCGACCCCTCGGGGGCCGGCACCAACTACCTGGCCCTGACCAATTCCGCCCAGAGCAGGATCCGCCTCTTCGATCTCGACTTCGACCAGGACTATGCGGTGGTTGTCGTCGGCCTGGACAAGGCGGGCAACGAGGGGCCGGCGGACATCTACAGCTGGGCCACCAACAACACCATCAAGTTTGCAGTCACGCAGGGGGTGCTGCGGTCCCGGGCCGCGGTGACCAACGCCTTTCCGACGAACAACAACCTTCGCGCCGCTGACAAGGGCGCGGCCGCCTTGTACTGGATCGCGGCCGGGCCCACCAACGAGCAGGGGCAGACCACCCAGGTGACCAAGGAATACGACCTGATTTACTTTGATTCTGCCACCTTCAACGAGACGGCGACTTCGGTCTGGAGCCGCGTGGATACGGTCCAGAGCAACTGGTTCACGGATGCGCCGGGGCTGGACCGCGGGCTGAATCCGGCCAACCGCGGCCAGATGCGGTTCTATCGGGCGAGCTACAAGGACCGCTGGCAGCGGACCAACGTGGTGACCGGCATGAAGCAGCGGCCGCTGGCCAGCGAAGAGGTGTATGCCCTGCACAGCCTGGTCATTTCGGAGGGGGTGAACTATGTGGGTCTGCACGGACGGCCGTACACCAATACGTTCGCCGGGGTGTTCGGGACCGACACCAACCTCTGGCCGGCGGGCCCCAGCGCCGCCGCCGGCGCCACCCGGATCGAGTTCTTTGTGCCCAGCACCAATCCCGTGGCTTCGGCCACCTATTACTTTGCCACGGACGCCAACTGGTACCAGAGCGGGAATCCAATCCCGGTGACGGGCGTGCTGCAGGAGCCGGATTTCTTCAGCCGCGGATTCTCCATCACGCTGCCTACGAACCTGACGGGGCGCGGGTTCGCCACGACCAACGCGTGGGACGAAGACAAGGAAACCAACGTCGCGGCCATGGTGTGGCATCCCATCCTGCAGGTGCCGACCAACGGCGTCATCACCCATACCGTCGCCTGCGGTCATCACGACTACGGGACCGGCGAATTCAGTCCGGCCTACACGCTGGTGGCGCTGAACCTGCCGGTTTCGGCGCATCCCAGCCAGTTCAATTTTCCCACCAATTTCTATCGCGGGCCGAAGGACATCGCGGACCGGATCTACACGTGGGATACCACCAACAAGGCCGTGCGGTCCGACACCTACATCTACTGCAACACCAACAACCAATGGCGCTTCACCAGCGGCGCGGGCACGACGCCGGTTCCGACGAATTACTTCAAGCCCAACGACGTGATTGTCATTCAGTCGCTCAACGGCGGTCTGGGCAATACATGGGAATGGTCGTATCACCCGACCAACTTCTACAACCTGCCCACCCGCTGGATGGGGGAATAGGCGGGGCTGCGTCAAGAAAGGTGTTTCAGAACAGTCCGGCTCGGCAGGTCCCGACCTCTTGGAGAGTCGGGATCGCCC
>CAZHSS010000325.1:0-1893 GCA_964535205.1 uncultured Verrucomicrobiota bacterium | reverse complement strand
TATCCCGGAAATGGAAAGGATGCGTATATGAAACAGATCCCGATTTGCCTTCTGCTCAGCCTGATTCTCGGCCTGACGGCCTGCAGCAAAACCGAGCCACCCGCCCCGGAAGAAGCCGTTCCGGCCGCCGAGGAGACCCTGGCCTCGCCCGAAACCCCGGCAGTGGCGGAAACGCCGGTGCCGGCGGCCGAAGAACCGGCCGCGCCCGCCGAAGAAGCCGTTGCCGTGGCGCCCGCGGAACCCTCCAAGACCGTGGCCGTGGTGGGCGAAAACGTCATCACCGAAGCCCAGGTCCAGAAAATCCTGGATCTGTTCATGAAACGCTCGGCCGGCCGCCTCCCGCCCGACCAGCTCGCCGATTCCCTGCCCGCCATCCGCGAGCGCATCGTGGAAGAACTGATCATGCGCCAGATCATGCTCGATGCCGTCGCCCAGGAAGGCATCAGCCTCTCCGACTCCGAATTCGCCGGCATCCAGGAAGAACTGGCCTCCGAGCTGCCTCCCGGCCTCTCCATCGAGGACTACATGGAGGAAATCGGCATGACGGAAGCCGAGCTGCGCGAGCAGATGACAGTCCGCAAGATGGTGGTTGCCCGCGCTGAATCGGTGGAAAAGCCCGGCGACGAGGAAATCCGGGCGTTCTACAACGAAAACCAGGAAGGCTTCTCCCAGGAGGAAACCGTCAGCGCCTCCCATATCCTGATCAAGGTGGATCCCGCGGATGACGATGCCGCAAAGGCCGCCAAGCGCGAACGCCTCGCCGACCTGCGCCAGCAGCTGCTCGACGGCGGCGACTTCGCCGCGTTGGCCGAGGCCAATTCCGACTGCCCCAGCGGAAAGGCCGGCGGCGACCTGGGCTCTTTCGGCCGAGGCCAGATGGTCCCGGCGTTCGAAGATGCCGCCTTCTCCCAGCCCGTCGGCTCCGTCGGCGACATCGTCGAAACCCAGTTCGGCTACCACCTGATCAAGGTCACGGAGAAAAACGAGGCGAAAACCCTGCCCTTCGAGGAAGTCCGGGAACGCATCAGCGACATTCTCTACTCCCAGAAGCAGCAGGACGCCGTGGCGGCCTACGTGGAAGGCCTGCGCGAAGCCGCCGTGATCGAGCGATTCGACGAGGCGCCCTCCGAAGAAACCCTCCTGCAGCTGGACAGCGAAGAGGCTCTGCCCGCCGTTGAGGCAGACGCCGTGAGCGAACCCGAGGCGGCTCCCGCCGAAGAAGCGGTCGAAGCGGCGGCGGAAGCGGTGGAAGACGCGGCGGTGAACATCGAAACCGCCGTGGAACCGGTGGAAGAAGCAACGGACGATGCCATTGAGGCCGTCGAAGAAGCCGCTGAAGCCGCGGCCGAAACCGTCGAGGATGCCGCAGAGGCGGCTCCCGAGGCATCCGGCATCATCGAAGAGGCCGCGGCCGCGGCCGAAGCCGTGGCCGAAGACGCGGGCGAGGCCTTCCAGGAGGCCGCCGAAGCCGTGGCCCCCGTCGTGGAAGAAGCCATTGCGGATGCCCAGGAAGTCGCGGAACAAGCCGGCGAAGGCATCCAGGAAGGCATCGAAGCGATCAGCGAGCAGCTCGCCCCGGCCGCCGAAGATGCCGCCCCGGCCGAGACCGAGGCGATTCCGGTTCCATAGCGGGTGCGTACCCTTCAAGGCCCGGCGCATGCCGGGCCTTTTTCATGCCCTTCCCCATGCACAATCCCCTGTGGTATACCAGCGGTCCCCGGGAAATATGTCTCCCGCAAACAATACACTCACTGATTGATCAGGAATTGCCCGGCCGCTGCATCCCAGACCAGCCGTTTCTGGTTGTCCAGGATCCATTGTCCCGCGTCTCCCGGACTGCTGACCGGGACATCGGTCACCTTCCGGACAGCGTCCAGGGCCAGCCGCCAGGAA
>CAZHSS010000324.1:0-1894 GCA_964535205.1 uncultured Verrucomicrobiota bacterium | reverse complement strand
GAGATCCCTCGACTCCGCCTTCGCGCAAGGCTTCGGCGGACAAGTCCGCTCGGGATGACAGCCGCACAGCCTATTGCCTTCGTGGCACGCGGCTCCTGTCGCGTGCGGGTCGTTGGATCCGCGCAGGACGGGAGCCCCGCGCTACGATGGTCAATCCTGGCGACACCGATTGAGTACTGCTGATGCGGGTGACGAACTCGGCCCGTTCGCCCCCCCCCCACCACGCAGGTGGCGGGGGCCCGCCGGAACCAAACCCTCACGCACGCTTGCAGGACTCAATAATTGCTGTGGTTTTTCGCCCTGATTTTCCCTACTGTCGCCGATGTCATGGATCTGCTTATTCAACGTATCCGCCTGGATGGCAAAACCCGGGATGTGTTGATTCAAAAGGGCCGTTTCTCCCAGATTGCCCCGCGAATCGATCCTGATGCCCTCCCCCACACCGTCCAGAAAGTGGCCGGCGATGGCCTGGCCCTTCTGCCTTCCTTTGCCAATGTCCATTGTCATTCGGCCATGGTGCTGATGCGCGGCCTCGGCGACGGCACCCCCCTGCACGAGTGGCTCAACGACATCATCTGGCCCATGGAACGCCGCCTCACCGGCGACCATATCTACTGGGGCACCCTGTTCGGCTGCCTGGAAATGATCCGCTCCGGCATCACCGCCGTCTGCGACATGTACTGGCAGACCGCCGAATCCATGCGCGCGTTCTACGAAAGCGGTCTCCGCGTCAACTTCAGCCACCCCAACATCATCCCCCCCGCTCCCGACGCCCTCGACGGTCTCCGCCGCGACCTCGAAGCCCATCTCGAACTCGCCAACTCCTACCCCGCCCGCGTCGAACTCTCCGTCGGCATCCATGCCCTGTACTCCACCTCTGCGGACATGCGCGCCATCTGCCGGGATTTCGCCGCAGAACACCACCTGCTTCTTCAGACCCATATCTCGGAAACCCGGCGCGAACACGACGAGTGCCTCAAAACTACCGGCAAAACCCCCGCCGAACTCTTCGATGCCGAAGGACTGCTGAACGGACGGTTTCTCGGCGCCCATGGCGTCTGGCTGACCGATTCCGACCGGCGGCTCCTGGTCGAACGCGGTGCCGCCATCGCCCACTGCCCCTCCTCCAACATGAAACTCGCCTCCGGCATCTTCCACGACCAGGCTGCCCGTGCTGCCGGCCTGCGCTTCGGCCTCGGCACCGACGGCGCCAGTTCCAACAACCGCTACGACATGTTCTCGGAAATGCGCACCGCCGCCCTCCTCGCCAAGGTTGCCACTCTCGATCCCACCGCCTGCTCCGCCGCCGAAATCCATCGAACCGCCACCCTCGACGGCTTCCAGCTGATGCATCTGGATGCCGGCGAAATCGCCGTCGGCAAGCTGGCCGACTGCATTCTGGTGAATCTGGACCATACCGGTCTCGTGCCCGATCATGACCTGATCTCCAATCTGGTCTATGCCGCCACGCCGGAGTGCGTCGATACCACCATCTGCAACGGCCGCATCCTCATGCGCCACCGCCAAATCCCCGGCGAGGACGAAATCCGCCGCGCCTTCCGCGACGTTGCCGCCACCCTTCTCTGACTCCTGAGTCCTGCCCCCTGCCCCCATGCCCCGACACATGTGTCGTGGCTCCGGAAAATCAGGAATTTCCCTGTCTGGAGCCGGGACGCCCTCGTCACATTTCTCCTCCTCTTCCTGTTTTCCTGGGGTTCCTGTTTTCCTGCCCCTGTCCCCTGTCTCCTGTCCCCTGTCTTATCCCCCCAGCCGCCAGCGGTTCCGCTTCTCGTACGCGATGCCCGCCGGCCCCCTCACGCTTTCGAACAGAATCAACTCCCGCACCGGCGGACAGGTCACCGGCGCATCCGGCATGGACGGCCGGCGGTTCAGG
>CAZHSS010000323.1:0-1901 GCA_964535205.1 uncultured Verrucomicrobiota bacterium | reverse complement strand
CTGCTGGGGAGGAGATCGGGGGTGACGGTCTCCCCGGCGGGATCCACCCAGCGCAGGATGGACCAGGGCGCGGGCTCCAGGCGCGTGGTCGCGCCGTATTCGTTTTCGAGGCGGTACTGGAGCACCTCGAACTGGAGCGGGCCGACCGCCCCCAGCAGCGGCGCGCGCGTGGCGGCATCCGGAATCGTGAAGGACTGCACCGCGCCTTCCTGCAGCAGGTGATCCAGCCCCGCCCGGAACCGCTTGAATTGCGCGGGGCTGGAATGGTGCAGCCAGGCGAAGCTCTCGGCGGCGAAGGACGGCAGGGGATCGTAGGCGATGGCCGGGTCTTCGGAAATCGTGTCGCCGATGCCGAATTCGGGATGCCCCACCAGCCCGATGACGTCGCCGGGAAAGGCCTGGTCCACCGTCTCGCGGTCGCGGGCGAACATCTTTCGGGAGTTGGACAGGCGGAGAGTCTTGCCGGAGCGGACATGGACCGCTTTCATGTCGCGCTCGAAGACGCCGGAACAGATGCGCAGGAAGGCGATCTGATCGCGATGATGGGGATCCATGTTCGACTGGATCTTGAAGATGAATCCGGAGAAGGCGGGATGGGCAGGCGCGACGGTCTGGTCGCCGGCGCGGCGCGGGCCGGGAGGCGGGGCGTGATCAAGAAAGAAGTCCAGCAGGAGCTGGACGCCGAAGTTGTTGAGGGCGCTGCCGAAGAAGACCGGAGTCATGTCGCCGGAGCGGACGGCTTCCTCGTCGAAGGTCTCTCCCGCCGCGTCGAGCATGTCGAGATCCTCGACCAGGGATCGGAACACATCCGGCGCCAGGCGGTCGCGGACCATGGGATCCTGGATGGAATGCAGGGCCTCGGGGGCGCGGTAGGCGCCGCCGACGGTGCGCTCGAAAAAGTGCGCCAGCCCGCCCTGGCGGTCGTACACCCCGCGGAAGTCGGCACCGTCGCCCAGCGGCCAGTTCATTGCGCAGACCGGCAGCTGCAGGGTGCTTTCGATTTCGTCGAGCAGCTCGAGCGGATGCCGGGCCGGACGGTCGAGCTTGTTCATGAACGTGAAGATCGGAATGCCCCGCAGGCGGCAGATTTCGAACAGCTTGCGCGTCTGGCTTTCGATGCCCTTGGCGGCGTCAATGACCATGATGACGGCATCCACCGCCATCAGTACGCGGTAGGTGTCCTCGGAGAAATCGCGGTGGCCGGGGGTGTCGAGCAGGTTGACGACGAAGTCCCGGTATTCGAACTGGAGCACCGTGGAACTGACGGAGATCCCGCGCTGTTTTTCCAGTTCCATCCAGTCGGAGGTGGTGGCGCGCTGGTTGCGGCGGGCGGTGACGGAGCCGGCGAGCTGGACGGCGCCGCCGTAGAGCAGGAGCTTCTCCGTCAGCGTGGTCTTGCCCGCGTCGGGATGGGAGATGATGGCGAGGGTGCGCCGCCGGGCGGTTTCCTGCGCGGCGTTCATAACGGGCTCCGGATGATCGGTGAATCAGGCATGAAGGCGCGGATTGTTCCAGATGGCCGGGAAAAGGGAAGGGAAAAGCGAGGTTGACGCGCCGGGAAAGCCGGAAAAAGCTCGCATTCGGGTCGCGCAGGATGACCTCGCGGGCCGGGTCGCCGGCGAGTTCGATGGCGCGGCGGGCGGCGCGGATGGCATCGACTTCGCGCTGCAGGAAGGCATAGGCTGCCGCCAAGTCCAGCCAGACATCGACATTGCTATCGTCGCTGGTGGTGTATTGCTCCAAGGCGAAAACCATCGCCTCGACGCGCTGGTCCTGTGCGAATATCCCCGCCAGTGCAAGCACGTGCTGCTTCGGCAGACTCGGATCAGACACCAGGCGCGTGGCTAGGTTCTGGTAGGCGTTGTGCATACCGGCTGCGCGATAGATGGATACGAGCTCAA
>CAZHSS010000322.1:0-1916 GCA_964535205.1 uncultured Verrucomicrobiota bacterium | reverse complement strand
CAGCGCCCCGCATGGCCGGCCAGCCAGTTGGTCGCCCTCACCGCCGCCACGGCGGTATTGGTGCTGCCCGCATAGCCCGTCAGCCAGTCCCGGCTGCGCCAGAACCGCAGCGCGAATCCCGGCCACCGGTTGGTCAGGATCAGCTGGCCGTCCGACACCACCGTGGGATATTCCAGATCCGAGTCCGCCTCCTGCCAGATCACCGCCGTCACGGTGAACGGCGCGCCCGTCACCACCGCCCCGCCCGCCTGGCTCACCGCGACGTAGTCGTTGCTGCCGTCGAACTGCAGCGCGCCTCCGCTGCGGCCGTCAACCCATTGGCCGGCGGTCATGTTGCGCAGCGCCCCCGCCCAGTCCGGCGACAGCCGGTTGCTCGCGACCGTCCCTTCGCCCTCGTCAAACGTCCACCACGCCGCCAGCCCGTGCGTCAGCCCTCCGTCCGACAACGCATCCAGCTCGTGATCAATCTCCCAGCCGTCCGGCAGTCCGTCGCCATCCGTGTCCGCCGCCACCGGGCTGGTTCCGTGCAAAACGAGTTCGTCCCGGTCGCCCAGACCGTCGCCGTCTGTATCGGCATTCTGCAGGTCCGTGCCAGCCAGCCGTTCCGCGAGATTGTCCAGCCCGTCTCCGTCGGCGTCCTCTTCCGCGTCGGCCGGATTCAACGGATCCAGGATCAGGGCATGGCGCAGTTCGAACACATCGTCCATGCCGTCGCCGTCGGAATCCGCCGGCGCGGTGACCGGGCGGGTCAGCACCCGGTAGAACAGCTGGCCCGACCGGCCGAGACTCTCCTCGTCCTGCCAGCCGATGAATCCTTCCGCCCCCAGCAGCAGGCCGGTCAGCCCCCAGATGCCGCTCGTCAGGGAGTCCGAATAGCTGACCAGATGGTAATCGCTGGTCAGCGAGGGAAACGCCAGATGAAGCACCCGGCCGGTGTCCACGTCCATCGTGATCCGGTTGGTCGCGTTCGATGCCGCCCCCGGAATCATCAGGACCATACCGGCCAGCAGGCCCCGCGCCAGCCGGTGGACCACAGACCGGTGGCGCCGGCCGGGGGCTGCATGGAACTGGGTCATGAGGTTAATTCACCTGCCGGTTGGGCCCCGTGAAGGACACGATTGTTTCTAATTGATTAAGATACGCCACCCGTCCCAGCAGTCAAACAGGAACGCTCCACCGCCCGCCCCGCAACGCCGCAGGAAACTCAGAGCCGCTGTTCCAGATGCCCCGCCCAGCCTTCCGGGGCCCGGGCGGGCGGAAACGGCGGCTGGAATTTCGGCAGGGCCGGGGTGGATCGGCAAATCCGCCAGCGCATGTCGTTGCAGGCGTGCCGAAGCAATGGAACCCGGCCGGGATCGAATCCCAGCAGGGCCGCTCCCAGGTAATCGCCCACAGCCGGATTGCGCACGGCGAGCACCGCGCCCGTGGCCAGCGGATCCGGCGCCAGCGGCCCCTCCCCCTGCCCCGCCACCACCGCATCCACGATGGAAATCTCCTCCCGCTGCGGGGTGGCCTGCATCCGCCCCTGCCAATCTGCGTACAACAGCGCCCGATTCAGGTCGAGGCACGTCCGCCAGATCGTGTCGTTGCCGTACCAACTGCCCTCGATCTGCGCCGTCGCATCCACGCGTCGCCGCTGCACCATCTCCCGCCACGCCACCCGCTCGAACAGCCGGTACACCCGCGGCCACCCCCGCAAATGCCCGTTCGCGAAGTCCAGCAGGTGTTCCGCCAGTGACAGCTTCCAGTGGGCGTGGGCGTAATCGTCGCCCGTCCCGCTGTCCGCCGCCCCCTTCCGGTGGTGCGGCAGATACTCCTTGTTGCCGTTGATCCCGATCAGGTTTTTCAGACAGCACGTAATCCCCGCCTTCTTGTGCGCCTTGAGCTTGGGGACGTTCACCACCAGATCCGCTTCC
>CAZHSS010000321.1:0-1917 GCA_964535205.1 uncultured Verrucomicrobiota bacterium | reverse complement strand
GCCGCACGCCTGCGCCTCCAGCGGCACGATCCCGAAATCCTCCTCGCCCGGAAACACCAGGAACCGGCAGCGGCGGTACAAATCCCGCACGCCCTCGTCCGGCACCCGCCCCAGAAACTCCACATTCGGCCCCGCCAGCTTCCGCAGCGCCTCCAGCTCCGTGCCCGCCCCCGCCACCTTCAGCGGAAACCCCGTTTGCGAATACGCCCGCACCGCCAGATCCACCCGCTTGTACGGCACCAGCGCCGACACCACCAGATCATAGCCGTCATGCCCCCCGCGCCCGTCCGGCGTGAAGTACTCCGTCGCCACCGGCGGATACACCACCGACGATTCCCGCCCGTAATGCTCCCGGATCCGCCCCTGCACGTGCCGGCTGATCGCCACAAACCGGTCCACCCGCCCGCTCGCCTTCCGGTCCCATTCGCGCAGCCGCGACAACATCACCTCCAGCGCCGCCCGCTTCAGCCGGTTGTGCCCGAAATAGTCCGCCTGCAGCGACCACGCATAGCGCATCGGCGTGAAGCAGTAGCACAGGTGCTTCGCCCCCGCCGGCGGCACCAGCCCCTTCGCCACGCAATGGCTCGTGCTCAGCACCAGGTCCGTCCCCGCCGGCACCCGGAACGATTCCATCGCCCGCGGAAACAGCGGCAGAAACCACCGGTAGTGCTCGCGAAACAACGGCCACCGCGCCAGACCCGATTCATGCACCGTCCGGTTCCGGATCGCCTCCGACACCAGCTCCGGCCGGAACAGCAGCGTGTACAGCTCCGCCTGCGGAAACTCCCGGCAGATCAGGTCCAGGCAGCGCTCGCCGCCGCGCATCCCGTTCAGCCAGTCATGCGCCAGCGCCACGGTCCAGTGCCGGCTCATGCCCCCCCCTCCCGGTACACGCGCAGAACCGCTTCCGCCGCCGCCCGCCAGGTAAACGCCGCCGCCCGCGCCAGCCCCGCTTCGCGCAGCCTCGACGCCGTCCCCGCATCCGTCAGCACCGTTTTCAGCGCCGCCGCCGCCCCGGCGGTATCCTCCGGCGACACCAGCCAGGCCGCCCCCCCCGCCACCTCCGGCAGGCTCGCCGCATTCGAACACACCACCGGCGTCCCGCACGCCATCGCCTCCAGCACCGGCAGCCCGAACCCCTCGTATTTCGACAGCAGCGCCAGCACATCCGCCTCCTGGTACGCCTTCACCAGCCCCGCCTCGTCCAGATACCCCGACCACTCCACCCGGTCCGCCACCCCCAGCCGCCGCGCCGTTTCCCCCGCTTCCGGATACCGCGCATCCGGCGACCCCACAATCCGCAGCCGCGCCGCCACCCCCTCGCCCGCCAGCCGCGCAAACGCCTCCATCAGCCCCGGCAGATTCTTGTACGGATCGCTCCGCCCCACGTACAGCACCGTCTTCGGCCCCCCGCGCGCCGACGGCTTCTCCCCGCCCGGCCGGTATCGCGCCTCTACCCCGTCCGGGGCCACCACAATGCGCTCTTCCGGCATCTTCAGCCACCGCACGATATCCCCCTTTGCCGACTCGCTCCCCGTCACCACCGCGTCCGCCCGCCGCGCAATCTCGTGCATCAGCCACCGGTACACCGGATACAGCCTCGTCTTCAGCGCCCGCGGCGTGAATTCCGGATGCACCAGCGGAATCAGATCGTGGATGTTGCATACGCACCGGATCGCATGCGGCCGCCGCCGCGGAAACGCCGGCAACGGCACCATGAAATTCGTCGAGTGATACACCGTCACCCCCCGCTCCCGCAGCAGCCGCGCCGCCGCAAACTGCCCCCCAATCGAAAACACCCCGTGCGGCAGCTCCGCGAAGTCAACATGCGCCTTCCCCGCCAGCCCCGCCTCGCGCTCGATGAATCCCCGCCGCTCCGCATCCCGCACCAGCACCAGAAAATCCACCCCCCCGCCG
>CAZHSS010000320.1:0-1928 GCA_964535205.1 uncultured Verrucomicrobiota bacterium | reverse complement strand
AAGCAAAATCTTACCACTCTTATCGCATGTCCCGAATTTGGTCGTGCGCCCGCCGGAGAAATCCCCGCGAATAGTTGTTTGCAGGGCGGGGGGGGAATGCAGTACAAAAGAGCGCAAAGGCCAGGGAAGCGGTAAAAGGCTTCACTTGGCCGTTGCCAAATGGTGAAAAAGACCGCAAGGAGCCCGCTTATGGACATGGATCGGATCAAAAGCGTGATTGACCTGATGCGCGAGCACGAGCTGAGCGAATTTTCGATTGAAGACCAGGATTTCAAGCTGTCGCTGAAACGGGGGAGTCCCGGGATGGGGATGGCCGCGCCCCTGATGGGGGCGGGACTGGCGCCGGCGGCGCCCCCGGCTCCGGCGGCCCCGCCCCCGCCGCCGGCGGAGGAGGAACTGACGCCGATCGCATCGCCGCTGGTGGGGACCTTTTACCGGGCGAGTTCGCCGGATGCGGATCCGTTTGTGTCGGTGGGCACCCGGGTGAACAAGGACACGGTGGTGTGCATCATCGAAGCCATGAAGGTGATGAACGAAATCAAGGCCGAGACCAGCGGCGTGATCAAGAAGATCCTGGTGGAGAACGCGACGGCGGTTCAGTTCGGGCAGCCGATGTTCCTGGTGGAAAAGGGCTGAGGCCGGCATGTTCAAGCGAATCCTGATCGCGAACCGGGGCGAGATCGCCGTTCGCGTGATCCGGGCATGCCGGGAGATGGGCATCCGGACGGTGGCGGTGTATTCGGAGGCCGACGAGACGTGCCTGCACGTGCAGCTGGCGGACGAAGCGGTGTGCATCGGCAGGGCGCCGGCGTCGGAAAGCTACCTGAAGATCGCCAACATCATCAGCGCGGCCGAGGTCACGGACGTGGACGCGATCCATCCGGGATTCGGCTTTCTGTCGGAGAACGCGCATTTTGCGGACATCTGCGAGGATTGCGGGATTACGTTCATCGGTCCCTCGCAGGACAACATCCGCAACATGGGCGACAAGAACAAGGCGCGCGAGATGATGCGCCGGGCCGGCGTGCCGGTGACGCCGGGCAGCGACGGCGTGGTGAAATCGCCGGAAGAAGCGCTGGCAATCGCGAAAAAACTGGGCTATCCGGTGCTGATCAAGGCGGTGGCGGGGGGCGGCGGCAAGGGCATGCGCATCGCGCGCAATGACGTGAGCCTGGCGCAGGGGTTCATGACGGCCAGTTCGGAGGCGGAGCGGGCGTTCGGCAACGCGGAAGTCTATGTCGAGAAACTCGTGGAGCGGGCGCGGCACATCGAAGTGCAGCTGCTGGCGGACAACCACGGGCATGTGTACCAGCTGGGCGAGCGGGACTGCTCGATCCAGCGCCGCCACCAGAAACTGCTGGAGGAGACGCCCAGCCCGGCACTGACGCCGGACCGCCGCAAAAAGCTCCTGAAGGCCGCGGTGAAGGCGGCGCAGGCCTGCAAGCTGCGCAACGTGGCGACCCTGGAATTCCTGTGGAACGAGGATGCACAGGAGTTTTACTTCATGGAGATGAACACGCGCATCCAGGTGGAGCATCCGATCACGGAGGAGGTGACGGGGGCCGACCTGGTGCAGCTGCAGATCCGCGCGGCGGCGGGCGAGGTTATGAAGTTTTCCGACGACGAATTCACGCCGCGCGGCCACGCCATCGAAGTGCGCGTCAACGCGGAGAACCCCTACAAGAACTTCACGCCGTCGCCGGGCCCGGTGCAGGCGGTTCATTTTCCCGGCGGACCGGGCATCCGGGTGGATTCGCACGTGTATTCCGGCTATGTGATCCCGCCGTACTACGACAGCATGATCGGCAAGATCATCGCGCGCGGCCGCACGCGGGAGGAAGCCCTCAACCGCATGGCGCGGGCGCTGTCCGAATTCAAGATGGAAGGGCCGGCGACGACCGTGCCCGTGGCGCAGGCGCTCTTGGCCG
>CAZHSS010000319.1:1398-1935 GCA_964535205.1 uncultured Verrucomicrobiota bacterium | reverse complement strand
CCTGATATTCGAAAATGATGCGGATGTGTTCGCGCACCGCCCGCCGGGCGCGGCGGTTGACGAAGAACATGAAGTCGCAGATGCGCAGTCCCAGCCAGTACGCGCCTTTCAGCGGCAGGAGGCGGATCAGGAAGGCCAGCAGCCGGTAGACCCAATAGATCATCCGGCCTCCTCCGGGGGAATGGCGGCCAGCACGGACACGGCGATGTCGCGCGCCGCGTTCGGCTTGCCGATCGAGCGGGCCTGTTCGCCCATCCGCTCCAGCAGCGCGGGGTTGGCAAACAGCGATTCGATCACGCCGGGCAGGTCGCGGTCGCGGTCCAGATGGATCGCGGCGCCCTGGCGCACCAGCGTTTCGGTGTTGCCGCGCTCCTGCCCCGGCAGCGGCCGGATGATCAGCATCGGCGTGCCCACGGCCATCGCTTCGGCGGAGGTCAGCCCGCCGGGTTTGCCGATCAGCAGGCTGGCGCGGTGCATCAGCGCCATCGCGTCTTTCACGTAGCCGCGGATGCGGATCGGATGCCGGAACCGGTGCCG
>CAZHSS010000319.1:0-1388 GCA_964535205.1 uncultured Verrucomicrobiota bacterium | reverse complement strand
GACATCGATCGTGAAATCGGCCTGCGCGCGGTCGAGGTGCCGGATGGTGGCAAACCGCGCCCCGAGCCCCCGCGAGCCGCCCATCACCAGAACGCGATTCCCGGTGGAGGGGGCGATCACCCGGCGGCGCGCCGCCAGCACGTCGGCCTGGATCGGGATGCCCAGCACATGAATGTGGGCTGCGGGCGTGCCGAGGATCATCAGGCGCTGCACCGCGGTCTCGCTGGGCGCCACGTAGCGGATGTGGTCGGCGGGGGGCACATGCCAGAACCGGTGCGGCAGGTAGTCCGTCAGCACGCCCCAGAGCGGGAGGGGGCGGCCCTGCCGCCGGGCATAGGCCGACAGCACGGCGAACGGATGCGCCTGCGTGCAGACGATCGCGTCGGGCTGGAAGGCTTCCATCAGAATCCGCAGCTTGTGGCTGTTGCCCCGCTGCACCAGCGGGCGGATGTAGCGCCGCGTCAGCAGGTCGAACCAGAAATTGTCGTAGAGCGCTTCCCACAGTTCCGGCGTGCGGCGGATCGTGGACATGTAGGCGTACTGGACGACCGCGCTCCAGGTCGGGTGCGTCGTCTCCAGCAGGTCGAGGCAGCGGGTGTCCGCCAGCGGATTCAGCCGGCGGATTTCGGCTTCGATCGCGCGCGCCGCGGCATGATGCCCGCTGTTGCGGACCAGATAGCAGATCAGGATGCGCGGCGGACGGATCATGCGGCGCCTCTTCCCGCTTCCGCCAGTTCTCCGGCGTGATAGGAGGAACGCACCTCCGGTCCCGACGCGACGGAGACAAATCCCATCTCCCGGGCTTCCTCGCCCCACGCGTCGAATTCCGCGGGCGGCACATGCCGCGCCACGGGATGATGCGCCGCCGACGGCGCCAGGTACTGCCCGAGGGTCAGCAGCGCGACCCCCGCGCGGCGCAGATCCGCCAGGGCCCCGCGGAGTTCGCCGTCCGTCTCGCCCAGCCCCAGCATCAGCCCCGATTTGGTCCGGGCGCCCGCGTCCGCCGCGCGCCGCAGCACCGCCAGCGACCGCCGGTAATCCGCCTGCGGGCGCACCGTTGGATGCAGCCGCTCCACGGTTTCCAGGTTGTGGTTGAAAATGTTCGGCCGTTCCGCCAGCACCGCGTCCAGCGCCGCGGGGTTTCCGCCGAAGTCCGGCACCAGCACCTCGACCGCCGCTCCCGGAAGCCTGGCGCGGATTGCGCGGATCACGGCAACGAACTGCGCCGCCCCCCCGTCGGGCAGGTCGTCGCGGGTGACGGACGTGACCACCACATGCCGCAGACCCAGCACGGCGGCGGCTTCGGCCAGCCGCGCCGGCTCGTCCGGATCGGGCAGGGCGGGGTGCGGATCGTGCGGAATCGCGCAAAACCGGCAGTCGCGCGTGCA
>CAZHSS010000318.1:0-1954 GCA_964535205.1 uncultured Verrucomicrobiota bacterium | reverse complement strand
GCCTTCGACCGCCAGGAAAATCCGCTGGAAATCTATGTGCGCGGACCGGCCCACCCCGACAGCCCCATGGCGCGCGTCTACGACAAGGCCTGCCTCGCCCTCAAGCGCGAGTTCGAGACCCAGGCCCACAAGCAGCACCGCGCCCTCGACCGCATCGATCTCTCGCAGGAAAAACTCTCCGCCCTCCAGATTGACGCCATCCGCAAAGTGGCCGAATGCGAAGCCGCCAACCAGATCCTGCTCATCGAAGACCAGATGTCCTGGCTCGGCACCGTCTATACCACCGCGCCCATGATGGGTCTCTTCGGCACCGTCTGGGGCGTCATGGCCGCCTTCCACGGCATGGGCCAGCACGGCACCCCCAACATCGCCGCCGTCGCCCCCGGCATCTCCAGCGCCATGCTCACCACCGTCGTCGGCCTCCTCGTCGCCATCCCCTCCGCCATCGGCTGCAACAAGCTCAACGAGAAAATCCGCTTCCTCGGCATCCAGATGGAAAACTTCCCCGAAGAATTCGCCACCAAGCTGCAGCAGGCCTTCCTCTACGAGTAGCCGCCCATGGCCCGCCGCACCCCCCTCAGCCGCAACCGCCAGATCAGCGAGATCAACATGACCCCGCTGCTCGACCTCACCTTCCTCCTGCTCATCACCTTCATCATCACCGTCCCCCTCATCGAGCAGGGCATCCAGATCCGCCTGCCCAAGGGCAAGGCCAGCGCCATGGAACAGCCCAACACCTGTTCCATCACCCTCGACGACCAGGGCGGCCTCTTCCTCGACAACGTCCCCGTCGCCGAAGAGGTGCTGTCCGCCGAGCTTCAGGCCAAGGTAGCCGCGGACCCCGACGTCACCATCCTCGTCCGCGCCGACGAACGCCTCGCCTACGGCAAGGTCGTCGCCCTCCTGCGCATCCTGCACGATGCCCGCATCTCCCGCATGGCCCTCGTTACCGCCCCCGAACCATGAACAAGCGCCGGCTCCAGCGCCAAAGCCTGAAGGTCAGCCTGGGGCTTCACGGCGTCGCCCTGGTCCTGATGCTGACGATCCCCTGGATTCTCAAAGGCTGCCGCGCCCGCCGGCCCCCCGAGCAGCTGATGTTCGTCGAGTTCACCGTCTCCGTGCCCCCTCCCGCCGACCCCGACCCCGCCCCGCCTTCCCCCGAACCGCCCAGGCCCGAGCCCCCCAAGCCCGCCGACGACATTGTCATCCCCGAGAAAAAGCCCGATCCCCCCAAGCCCAAGCCGCCCAAGCCCGAAATCGTTAAAGGCCAGCGCATCACCCGCCGGGGCCCTCCGCCCAAGGACAAGCCCCTGTCCCAGGCCGAAATCGACCGCCTGCTCAAGAAAGGCGCCGTCATCGGCGACACCACCACCATTCCGCCCCCCGGCCAGATCGAAATGGGCGCCTACTTCAACCACGTCAAGGAGCGCATGTACGCCGCCTGGCAGCAGCCCTCCGGACTCTCCAACCTCCCCGGCCTCTCCGCCGAAGTCGCCATCACCGTCGAACCCGGCGGCAATATCACCGACCGACGCCTGTCCCGCCCCTCCGGCAACGCCCTCATGGACGATTCCGTCATGAAAGCCGTGCAGTCCGTCGCCGCCCTCCGCCCCATGCCCGCCGGACAGCGCGACCGCAAAGCCATCACCATCCTCTTCGAACTCACCGACTGATCGGCCGACCCCGTCTCTTGTCCGCGGACAACAATCCCTTGCCCGCCGTCCTCTCTGTTCTTGCCTCTCCGTTCTCCGATCCGCTACCTTCCCCCATCATGAACACCACTCCCCGCATCCTCGTCACCGGCGGCGCCGGCTATCTCGGTTCCATCCTCGTCCCCGCCCTCCTTGCCCGCGGGTGCGCCGTCACCGTCGTGGACAGCTTCCTCTACGGCCAGACTTCCCTGCTCGACTGCTGCGCCGACGAAAAGCTGTCCATCGTCCGCGGCGACGTTCGC
>CAZHSS010000317.1:0-1958 GCA_964535205.1 uncultured Verrucomicrobiota bacterium | reverse complement strand
GCCGGCCGGGGCGGCCAGATGGATCAGGCCGTCCGCGGTTTCGCTTTCGACGGTCCAGCCGGAATCGGCAAGCGCGGACAGGTAGGCGCTGCCGTCGTCAGGCACCGGCAGCTGGAGAACCAGGGCGCCGGCGGGGGTGTCGTTGTCCATCCACAGGGCCCGGATCGTGCCGTTGGGCTCCAGGCCCACGCCGGCCGGCGAACCCAGCAGGCCGTTCACGCCCATGGTAATGACTTCCCGGGGCACGGGCTGGCCGACGGCCTGGCTCAGTTCCAGGACCGCTCCGGCGACATTGTCCATGCCGCGGATTTCCAGCACACCCAGCACGCCGGCTCCGGCGGGGGACAGAACCGCCAGGCACAGGCAGGCGGAGAGCATCAGGGAGAATTTCGATTTCATCGGCAGACCTCCAGGGGTTGTCTTTCTCATTCGCCGGCGAGCCTAGCGGGTGTTCGGCCCGATGGAAAGATAAAATCAGCGTGAAAAAGACTGTCGCGAAAAAGACTTGCACAATGAACAAGGGTTCAGTTATATGGGCGCAGAACAACCCATCCCCCTGGAGGACGCTGCCATGCCCCGAACCCTTGATATGGAAAGCCGGATTCGCCAGCTGCGCCGGTTCTGGCGCGACGAACGCCGCGCGCCGACCTTTTCCGAAATGCTCGATCTGTTCGGCTACCGGTCCAAGAACGCCGTGTTCGGGGTGCTGAACCGGCTGGAGGAATACGGCTATGTGATCAAGGACGCCAACGGCCGCCTGGCGCTGCTGCCCAAACTGACGGGCACGGTCCGCCTGCTGGGGTCCGTTGCCGCCGGCTTCCCGACCCAGGAGGAGCAGCAGGACGCCGAGGCCATCACGCTGGACGACTACCTGGTGAAGAATCCGGACAACACCTTCATGCTGACGGTGCGCGGGGACTCGATGATTGATGCGGGCATCATGCCGGGCGATCTGGTGCTGGTGGAAAAGGGGCCCCGTCCCAACCTTAACGACATCGTCGTCGCCCGGGTGGATGACGAGTGGACGCTGAAGTACTACATGCGCGACAAGGCCGGCGTGCGGCTTGATCCCGCCAATCCCAAGTACACCTTCATCCGCCCGAAACATTCCCTGGAAATCGGCGGCATCGTCCGCGCCGTCATCCGCAAGTACTGACCCGGATGTTCGGCGGCCCGCCGGGGCGGGGGGCGGGGGGCGGAAAAATCCGGATTTTCCACGCCATGGAAAAGTTTTCCACACCGTGGAAAACTTTTTTCCACGCTGTGGAAAATCCGGAAAGACCCCCCCGGTCTTGTGCCGGGGGTGAATCAGTTTTCTGCGGAATGCCGGGTCAACGTCTGAATCCCATGATCCCCGGCAACCCATTGCCTTGCCCTTCCCAGGCGCTCTTGCGCTACGGGAGGCGCAGTTCGGCGATGGCCTGCAGGCGTTGGATAATGGGGAGGTGCTGGGTGCAGCGGGTTTCGCACAGGCCGCATCGGATGCAGCGGGCGGCGCCGTCGGGGTCCAGTCCCCAATGCAGGCGAAGCCGGTCGCGGATGTCGCCGGGAGAGGCGCCGAGCTGGATCCGGTTGTGAATGTCCATGTATTGCGGAATGGGGATGTCCTGGGGGCAGGGCAGGCAGTAGCCGCAGCCGGTGCACATTTCGTTGAAGCCGCGTTCGATGCCGGCGCGCAGGGTTTCCAGGTGCTCCGGGGGGCGGGGCGAGAAGCCGTGCAGGGCATTCACGGCGGCCTCGAGTTCCTCCATGGCGCTGAACCCGACCAGGGCGGTGGTGATGGCGGGGTCGGAGACCAGGAAGCGCAGGGCGGCGGTGACGACATCGGGGTCGCCGGGGCCGCGGATGAAATCGAAGGCCTGCGGACGTTGGGGGATGAGGCCGCCGCCGAGCGGATTCATGGCCACGACGCCTTTGCGCAGGCGGGCGGCTGCTTCGACGCCTTCGCGGCGGTACGG
>CAZHSS010000316.1:252-1958 GCA_964535205.1 uncultured Verrucomicrobiota bacterium | reverse complement strand
CAAGAGCCGGATTCTGTTCGGGCTGGACAAGGCCAAGCGCGAGATTCTCGACCAGCGCAAGGTGGTGCTGGTGGAAGGGCAGATCGACTGCATCCGCTGCCATCTGGGCGGGTTCCGCACGGCGGTGGCGTCGCAGGGGACGGCGTTCACGGAAGAACACGCCCGGCTTCTCAAGCGCTATGCCGATCATGTGGTGGTGGTGCTGGATGCGGACGCCGCGGGGCGGAAGGCGGCACTGCGCACGGCGGAGCTGCTGCTGGAGGAAGGCCTGGCGGTATCGCTGGCGGCGCTCCCGTCCGGGGAGGATCCCGACTCGCTGATTCTGAACCAGGGGCCGGAGGCGTTTGCGGCGGTGCTCGACGGCGCGCGCACGGCCATGGGGTTTCTGGTGGGGATGCTGCGGGAGCGCGGCCGGCTGGAGACGCCGGAGGGCATGCTGCGCGCAACCCGCGCGGTGCTGGAGCTGGCGATGCATGCCCAGGGGGCGGTGCAGGCCGAGCAGATGCTGCGCGAAGCCGCCGCGGGCCTGCAGGTGGGCTACGCCGCGCTGCGGGAGGATTTGCGCCGCGCCCAGCGGCTGAAGGGCCGCCCCGCCGCGGCGTCGGGGCCCGACGAGGCCGCCGATCCTGCCGCAACTCCGGAACGGCCCGTGGACGAAGTGGAACTGGCCGCGCTGCTGTGCGCGGCCGCGCAACCCGAACTGGCCGGCTTCGTCCGGCACTGGCTGCCGTATCCGCTGGTGACCGATCCCGATTGCCGGACCATCATCCAGATCCTGGCGGAGGAGGAGGAAGAGCTGATGCCGGCGCTGGACGAGGCGAGCGATTCCTGCAAGGCGCTGGCGGCGCAGATCGCCAATGCGCCGTCGAAGATTGCGGACCGGGAGGAAGAGGAAAACACGCTGAAGGCCGCGCAGGACCTGGTCCTTTGCATCTGGCGGCGGCACCTCGAAGCGGAGCGGGCGGCCATTGGCCGCCGCATGCAGTCGCGGGAAGGCGCGGAGCGCCAGCAACTGCTGCACGACATGACGGAACTGCTGCTGGATCTGGGGAAGATCAAGCGGGGCTGGGCGGCCGGCAGCGTGATTCTGGATCAGCATCTGCGGCGCATGGCGGAGGCCTAGATGGGCCTCGGTCTCAGCGCCATTCGTGCCTGGGGTATTTGCGGGAGAGTTCCTGTTTGATGCGGGGGTAGTGGTCGCGCCAGAAACCGGGGAGGTCTTTGGTGATTTGGACGGGGCGGTGGCTGGGGGCGAGAATGTGCAGGACGAGGGGAATGCGGCCGGCGGCGAGGGCGGGGAGCGATTCGACGCCGAACAGCTCCTGGATGCGGGCGGAGACGAAGGGTTCCGCGGCATCGGCGTACTGGATTTTGACGGAGCGGCCGTTGGAGAGGGTGACGCGCTCGGGCATGTGCTGTTCGACGAGGGCGGCCTGGGCGGGGGAGAGCAGCGACCGGAAGGCGGGCAGGACGGGGCGGTCCTTGACCTCCTTGGCGGAGACGGCGCCGTGGCAGATCTGCTGGACGACCAGTTCGCGCTCGGCGTCGCCGCAGGACGGCAGCTCCCAGTCGGGGCAGGCCCGGGCGAGAAGATTGACGCGGGCGATCCACTGGTCCACGGCGCGGTCCCACTTTTTCAGGGGGCATTCGCCGGACAGGACGGCCTTGGCCAGGAGGCGGGCGGCCTCTTCGGCGGGGGGCGGGTC
>CAZHSS010000316.1:0-242 GCA_964535205.1 uncultured Verrucomicrobiota bacterium | reverse complement strand
GAAGACGATTTCGCGGCGGGCGACGGCGCGTTTGGCGGCGGCATCCCACTCGACGGCGGCGCGTTCGGAGAAATCGCCGGGGTAGAGATCGCGGAGCCATTCCTCGCGGATGGCGGTGGCCTGGGTGAGGAGGACCTGGACATCGCCGTCGCCGCGGCCGATTTCGTTGATTTCGCTGGCGACGAGGAGCGGGGCGTCGTCGGCGACGGATTCGCGGGCGAGTTCGCCGCGGCGCTTGTGGA
>CAZHSS010000315.1:0-1960 GCA_964535205.1 uncultured Verrucomicrobiota bacterium | reverse complement strand
TGGGCGAGAGCGGCCGGGTGGTGAATCTCAAGAAGGGGCAGTTCCTGGCGCCGTGGGACATGCGCCATGTGATCGCCAAGGTGGAGAGCACGGGCAACCGGAAGATCCTGCTGACGGAACGGGGGGCGAGTTTCGGCTACAACAACCTGGTGGCGGATTTCCGCAGCCTGCTGATCATGCGGCAGTTCGGGTATCCGGTGATATTCGACGCCACGCACAGCGTGCAGCTGCCCGGGGGGCGGGAGGACGGGACGGGCGGCGAGGGCCGCTGGGCGCCGTATTTGTCGCGGGCGGCGGCGGCGGCGGGCTGCGACGGGCTGTTCTGGGAGACCCACCGGAATCCGCCGGAAGCGAAATCGGACAAGGACAACGCGCTGCCGCTGGCGGCGATCGGGCCGCTGTGGCGGCAGTGCCGGAGGATGGATGAACTGGCGTAGGGCGCTGGCCGGCGCGCTGGCCGGGCTGGGGCTGGCGGCGGGGGCCCGGGCGCAGCAGATCGAAGGCTCGACCGTCAAGGGCTTCCGCCTGCCGGAATACGACGAGCAGGGGCGCCTGGTCCAGGAGCTGCGGGGCGAGACCGCCACCTTTCTGCCGGAGGGCATTATCCGGCTGACGGGGCTGCAGATTGAATTTTTCCGCGAAGGGCAGGTGTCGGCGCGCGTGCAGTCGCCGGAATGCGCCTTCGACCGGGAGCGCCAGCGGGCGGCGTCCAAGGAGCATATCCGCATCGTGGCGGAACAGGCCGTGCTGACCGGCGACGGATTCGCCTGGAACGGCGAAAACAAGCAGTTTCAGATTTTCAAGAACGCCAAACTGACGATGGATTCGCAGATTGAATCGGGCCTGCTGGCGCCCCGGCCGGAGGCCGGGACGGAGCCGGCGGCCCCGGAACCCGAGGAAGAACCATGAAACGATTTGGATGCCGGATGATCCTGGCGGGGCTGATGGCGGCGGCGGCGGCGCGGCGGGCGCCGGCGGCGCTGGACGACGACGGGCGGGCGCTGGAGGCGTCGCCCGATGCCACGGTGATCACCGCCGACAAGCTGACATTCGACTATCTGCAGAAGTTCGCGCTGTTCGAAAACAACGTGCTGGTGAACGATCCGCGGCTGCAGTTGAGCGCGAACCGGCTGACGGTGATTTTCACCGAGGATGGCGGGGCGCAGACCATCAAGGCGGAGGGCAAGGTGCTGCTGACGCAGGGGGACAAGAAGGCGCGGGCGGACGTGGCGACCTACGACGTGGCATCGGGCCGCATCGTGCTGGCGGGGGGGCCGCCGCAGGTCATGCAGGGGCGCAACATTCTCGAGGGGGAGGTCATCACGTTCTGGCGCGACCAGCAGCGGGTGGAATGCAAGCCGCGTGCGCGGCTGGTGGTGTATTCCGAGGATTTCGGCTCGGATGCCGATGCCTTTTTCCGGCCCGCGGGGGCGGAATAACCGCTTGCCGGCGCCGGGCGGACGGGTTATCGTAGAAACGTGAAGAGGTAGTGAGAGTGGCCGAAGCCGTTGGAACCGACATGCTGGTCGAAACCCGGGGACTCGTGAAAGAGTACCGCAAGCGGCGCGTGGTGAACGGCGTGGCCATGAACGTGCGGGAAGGGGAAATCGTGGGGTTGCTGGGTCCCAACGGGGCAGGCAAGACCACGAGTTTCTACATGATCACGGGATTGATCCCGCCGACCAGGGGGAAGGTGTTCTTCAAGGGGCGCGACGTGACGCGGCTGCCGATGTACCGCCGGGCGCGGATGGGGCTGGGCTATCTGGCGCAGGAGCCGAGCATCTTCCGCAACCTGACGGTCGAAGAGAACGTGATGTCCATACTGGAAACGCTGCCGCTGGGGACGCGGGAGCGGCGCCGCCGGCTGGAATACCTGCTCGAGGAGCTCAAGATCAGCTATCTGGCCCGGCAGAAAGCCTATACCCTCAGCGGCGGCGAACGCCGTCGGCTGGAGATCACG
>CAZHSS010000314.1:530-1982 GCA_964535205.1 uncultured Verrucomicrobiota bacterium | reverse complement strand
AGCATGCGCAGGCCGAGGGGGGTGGGGTCGCCGGCGGCGTCGAGCGCGCCGAGATCGCGCAGCAGGGTCAGCGCGCGTTCAAGGGCCTTGGGCTCGGGGGGCTCCAGCCAGGGGAAGGCTTCGACATCGGCGACGCCGATGGCCTTGAGGGTGAGGAGGATTTCCGAGGGATCGATCCGCTTGATTTCGGGCAGGTCGTGGGCGGCGCGGCCGGCGTGTTCGGCTTCGGTCCAGAGGCGGACGGCGCGTCCGGGGGCGGTGCGTCCGGCGCGGCCGGCGCGCTGGTCGGCGGAGGCGCGGGAGATGGATTCGACGAGGAGGGTATTGATGCCGCGCCAGGGGTCGAAGCGGGCGACGCGGGCGAGGCCGGAATCGATCACGAGGCGGATGCCGTCAATGGTGAGAGAGGTTTCGGCGACGTTGGTGGCGACGACGATTTTGCGCCGGTCGTGGCGGGCGACAGCGGCGTCCTGGTCGGCGGGCGGCAGTTCGCCGTGCAGGGGCAGGAGCAGGGCGCCCTTGGCGGCGGGGGTGTTGCGCAGGGCGTCGAGGGTGCGCTGGATTTCGTAGGCGCCGGGCATGAAGATGAGCGCGTCGCCGGGGGCGTCGCCCTGCCGCGCGGCGCGCCCGTAGGCGGCCGCGGCGGCGTCCCAGGGCGTATCGCGGTCGGGATGGAGGGGTTTTTCAATGTGTTCGATTTCGACGGGAAAGGTGCGGCCTTCGGAGTGGAGGCGGATGCAGGGCTCGAGATACGGCTGGAGGAGGCGCGTATCGAGCGTGGCGGACATGACGACGAGGAGGAGATCGGGGCGGGTGGTCTGCTGGAGCTGGAGGGCGCGGGCGAGGGTGACGTCGCCGTACACGTGGCGCTCGTGGAATTCGTCGAAGAGGATGGCGGAAACGCCGGGCAGGTCCGGCTGGGAGAGCATCTGGCGAAGGAGGATGCCTTCGGTCTCGAAGAGGATGCGGGTGGCAGGGCCGCAGACGGATTCGAAGCGGATCTGGTAGCCGGTTTCGCCGCCGAGTCGGCAGTTGCGTTCCTCGGCGACGCGCTTGGCGAGGAGGCGGGCGGCGAGGCGGCGGGGCTGGAGGACGACGGCCTTCCCGTCGCCGAGCGCGCCGAGGTCGAGCAGCATCTGGGGGATCTGCGTGGATTTGCCGGAGCCGGTGGGGGCGGTGACGAGCAGGCGCCGGGAGCGTTTCAGCGCGGCGTCGAGGTCGGGGCGGATGGAGTGGATGGGCAACATGGGAAACGGCAGGATAATCCAATCGGCGGGGCGGAGCCAACCGCGGAATCGGGAAAGAGGTCAGAGGTCAGGGTTCAGAGGGCAGGGAACAGCCGAAGACACAACTACGAAAGGCTCGAAAGACACGAAAAGAACAGCCGGGGGAGGCAACTACGAATATATCGAATGGCACGAATGGGAATGGGAGAGGGAACAGCCGAAGCAG
>CAZHSS010000314.1:0-520 GCA_964535205.1 uncultured Verrucomicrobiota bacterium | reverse complement strand
CAGGAAACCCAGGAAAACAGGAAGGATTGCAGAAAGGAGAGCAGGGTTCAGGGTGCAGGGTTCAGGAAACAGCCGGAGGCGGAACTAGGAAAGGCTCGAAAGGCACGGAACGAACAGCCGGGGGGAGACAACTACGAATAAACCGAATAACACGAATGGGAGGCGAAGACGGGAAGAGCCGGGAAGTCGCCGGTCTGGATAGAGAGCGGGATTGCGGGGAAAGGCGGAAACGAGATAAGATAGGCGGCAAATGAGCCAACCGTTGATCATGTCGTGCTGGGTGGGTCTGGGGGGTTTTGCGGGGTCGGTGGCGCGGTACGGGCTGAGTCTGGCGTCGCAGCGGGCGGGGGTGACGTGGCCGCTGGGGACGCTGGGGGCGAATGTGCTGGGCTGCCTGGTGATCGGCCTGGTGGCGGGGCTGTCGGAGCGGGGGGGGCTGCCGCCAGCGGTGCGGCTGGCGGCGACGATCAAGAAGAATTTCGAGGAAGGAAAACCGTGGGACTGTACCATGCTCGGTTAC
>CAZHSS010000313.1:0-1996 GCA_964535205.1 uncultured Verrucomicrobiota bacterium | reverse complement strand
CGGAACCGATGGCGCCGGCGATTTCCTCTCGCGTCCAGAAGCGGACTTCGTCCACTTCGCCGGGGTCCGGCGCAAAGGGGCCGTCATGGCGGGCGGCATAGGTGGTGACCCACTCCGATTCCATCCCCGTGCGCCACAGGAAGCGATGCAGGAAGGCCAGCCGTCCCGGCGCCACGCCCAGTTCCTCGATCATTTCGCGCCGGGCGGCGGTCTCGGCGTCTTCGCCCGGCTGCAGATGCCCGCCGACGGCGGTATCCCATCGGCCGGGCTGGATGTCCTTGGCGGGGGGGGGGGGCCGGCCAGCAGGCGGCGCCAGTGCGCCAGGCAGGCCGCGGACTTGCGGTAGCCGCTGTGGTCGGCGCCGACCGCCGCCGTGCAATCGACGATGTAGAGGTTCGGGCAGGCCGCCAGGGCGCGCGCCGGCCGGCGCGGTCCGATGCAGCCCAGCGCCTGCTGGATGCCGTCGGCCAGGTCGCCGACCGGATAGGCCCGCCGCAGGGTGCGGTCGCGCCGGGAATGATACACCACGGCGCGGGCGCAGGACTCGAGCGACGAATGGAACACGCGGCCCGGGTCGAGAATGGAGTAATCCACCGCCGCCGCCAGCAGCCGCAGACAGCCGATGCGCACGGCGTCTTGCTTCCGCAGGGCGGACAGGGCGACCCGCGCGCCGAGGGAATGGGCTTCGACATCCACGGCGGCGGCCGCGGCGGCGAGCGGCTGCAGCAGGGCGCGCAGATGCAGGCCGGCGCGGTTGGCGGCGGCCCGGGCGGCGGGATATTCCGGCCCGGTGAACCCCGGCCAGGCAAAGCCCGCCACCAGCCCGTAGCCGTCCGGGCCGGTCAGGCCGGCGTCCGCCATGCGCCCGTGCAACTCCGCATAGGCCTCGAGGATGGCGGACAGGGCGTTGTTGTAGCCGTGGACCAGGACGCACACGCGGCGGCCCGCCGCGCGCCCGATCAGGTCGTCCAGCGTCGCCGCCCGCCAGTCGCCGGACCGGGCCGGGTCGGGATATTCGCGGACCTGCAGGGCCGGAGCCAAGCGCCGGTTGGAATCAAAGTGCCGCCGGCAACTGACCACGATCATGGCGGCTTACTCCGCAAAGGGGCCTTCGCGGGTCTTCCAGGCCTTGCGCCAGTCAATCAGCTTGCGCTGGAGAAAATTGACCTCGGGGCGGGTGATGTCCACTTCGGCGTCGAAGCCGGCGGCGATCGCGCCCTGGTTGCCGAGGATTTCGAGGCGGGTGTGCCTGAATTGTTCCGGCGTCAAGGTCCGGGTGTCGTCGGTGGGACAGAGGATCCGGAACACCTCGCCTTTTTCCAGGGCCCGTCCAAAGCGGGCGATCTGGTTGCGGCTCGGGACGGCCTTGCGGTGCAGCTGGTCGGATACGGCGGCTTCAAAGGCGGTTTCGGCGCGGTTTTCCTTCCGGTTCCAGATCACGACATCCAGTTCGCCCAGCGTGCGCATGCTGGTGTCGTGATAGGTGAGATTGCAGAGCGTGGTGAACTCGTCCGGGTCGAGGCGCGCGTCGAACTGGATTTGGGCCAGGGCTTCGAGGACGTAGCCGACGCTGCCCCACTTGTGTTCGTCCAGGTCGCGGAGCTGTTCGAAGTAGTGCTGGACCAGCGGGCGGCGTTCCGGGGCGATGTCGCGCGGCCAGACCGTGATGAAGGATTCCACGATGGTGGCATCGGTGGGCGATTCGGCTTCGACAGTGACATAGCGGATGGTGTCGGGGTCGTCGCTGGCCGGCGCCCGGCGGTGCCAGACCAGGACGGCGATGGCGGCGGCCACCAGGAGGAGGGCCGCGGCGGCCGGCGCCCAGCGCAGCCACGCCGACGGCGCGGCGGCGGCTTTGGCCGGGCCCTTGCGCGGGCGCGGCGGGCGGGGCGGCGGAGCGGCGGGCGGGGGGGGCGGCGTCGTCGGCGCCTGGCCCGGCAGGGGGATGCGCACGGTGGTTTTCCGGATCGAGCCCGGCAGCGCCTGGCCCAGCGCC
>CAZHSS010000312.1:0-2001 GCA_964535205.1 uncultured Verrucomicrobiota bacterium | reverse complement strand
CGCCGAGATACACCGGACGCGACACCATCGGCCACGCCGTGGACTCCTCCGCGAACGTCAGGATGCCGGGATGCTCCGCGTGGATGATCTCGTTGAACTTCTTGAGGAAATCCACCGCCTCGAGATTCTCGCGGCCGCCGAACTTGTTGGGAATCCACTCGCCCTCGTTGCGCGAGTAGTCGAGGTACAGCATGGACGCCACGGCGTCCACCCGCAGGCCGTCAATGTGATACACGTCCGCCAGGAACAGCGCGTTCGACAGCAGGAACGCGCGCACCTCGTTGCGGCCGTAGTTGAAGATGTAGGTGCCCCAGTCCTTGTGCTCGCCCAGCCGCGGGTCGTCGTGCTCGTACAGGTGCGTGCCGTCGAAATAGGCCAGCCCGTGGCCGTCCTTCGGAAAGTGCGCCGGCACCCAGTCCACGATCACCCCGATGCCCTCCTGGTGGCAGCGGTCCACGAAATACTTGAAGTCGTCCGGCGTGCCGAAGCGCGATGTCGGCGAATAGTACCCGATCGTCTGGTAGCCCCACGAGCCGTCGAACGGATGCTCGCTGACCGGCAGCGTCTCGATGTGCGTGTAGCCCATCTTCTTCACGTACGGAATCAGCGTGTCCGCCAGCTCGCGGTACGTCAGCATCCGGTTGTCTTCGTCCGGATCGCGCCGCCATGAACTCAGATGCACCTCATAGACGCTGATCGGCTCTTCCAGCCAGTTCTTCCGGTCCCGCGCCGCCACCCATTCCGCGTCCTGCCACTCGTAGGCTCCGATGTCCCAGACCATCGAGGCCGACCGCGGCCGCAGCTCCGACGCAAAGGCGTAGGGGTCCGCCTTCTGCGCCAGGAAATCCTGGTGGCCCTTGACCTCGAACTTGTAGAGATCCCCGGGCTTCAGGTGCGGCACGAACAGCTCCCACAGGCCGGTGCTGCCCCGCTGCTGCATCGGGAGGATGCGCCCGTCCCAGTTGTTGAACCAGCCCACCACGCTCACCCGGATGGCGTTCGGCGCCCACACCGCGAAATGCACTCCCTCCACGCCGTCCACCGTCAGCGGATGCGCCCCCATCTTGCTGTACGCCCGGTAGTTGGTTCCCTCCCCCAGCAGGTACATGTCCAGGTCCGTCAGCTGCAGCGGAAACCGGTACGGGTCCTCCAGCTCGGCCGCCGTGCCGTCGAACCACGTCAGCCGCAGGCGGTAGGCAAACGGCTTCTCGTTCGGAAAAAACAGCTCATACAGGCCGTCGGCGTGAATCCGCGGCATCTCAAAGGCCTTCCCGTCCGCCGTCCGCACCAGCTCCGCCTTCGTCGCATAGGGACGGAACACCCGCGCGACCGTCCCCGGCCGCTTCTTGCCCGTCTCGTGCATGCCCAGCAGCGAAAACGGCGCGCCATGCATGCCGTAAATCAAGGCATTGATTTCCGCTTCGGACAGAATGGGCTTCATGCGCAAACTCCTCATGTCGCCGGCACGGAAAAACCCGGCGCCGACTTTTGCGCATCCTCCCATAGAACCCCCCCGCGGTAAAGACGGAATCAAATTGCGGGTCCGCGGCCGCGGCGCATCTGCGTTTCGGGGCCATCCGGAACCTGGAGGGGCGGCTTGTCCGCCCGTGGCGGAACCTCCGTCGAAGACCTCGCCTTGGGGCGGGTGCGGCCCGCCCGGGGACGGCGATCCTGCCGGAAACCAGGCAGGACAGAGCCGCCCCTCCAGAAAACCTCCACTGGGAACGCAACTCCAGTCGGGCATGCGCACTCCATCGCAGACGCGCCCCTGGAATAAGGCAAGGGATCATTATGGTTGTTATAATAACCATACTATGCTTGTTATAATATCCATACTATGCTTGTTATAACAACCATAGTCCCCGACGGCATCGGACGGGGGAGAAGGCGGGATCCTGTTGCGGAACGGCCGCGGGACGGTCGAACCGGGATTTTCACCGCGCATCGGGTCCGGGTTTGAACTTGTCAGCGAGCTGTCGACGGGCTTATATCGCTTCAGGC
>CAZHSS010000311.1:0-2010 GCA_964535205.1 uncultured Verrucomicrobiota bacterium | reverse complement strand
GACCGCTATGAAATCGTGGCGGTGCTGGGGGCCAGCGATCTGGGGGAGCTATGGCGCTGCCGCGATCGCGAGACGAGCAAGGATGTCGCGCTGCGGAGACTGCCGCGCGATCTGGGGCATTCCAAGCCCGTGCTGGCGATCATTCACGCGGGCATTCAGCGGATTTCCGAGCAGACCCATCCGAACCTCGCCGCCATTCGCCAGCTGGTATATGTGGGCGATCAGATCTATCTGGTCGGCGATTACGCCCCCGGGATGAACATCGGCACCTGGGCCCGGCAGGGCGAAGGCGGGCGGCGAACGCCGGCCGAGGCGCTGCCGGTGTTGAAGCAGGTGGCCGCGGCGCTGGATTTCGCCCACGAGCGGAACATCATTCACCGCAATCTCAAGCCGTCGAACATCTATCTGGGCGAGGACGGCGTGGTGCGGGTGACGGATTTCGGCCTGGCGCCCCACCGTCATCTGACGATCACCCGCGGCGAAGCGGTGCGCACGGGCACCACGGGCGCCTATCTGGCGCCGGAACTGCGCGGCGAAAGCCTGCCGGACTCCGCCAGCGACCAGTATGCCCTGGCCGTTCTGGCGTGGGAACTGCTGGCAGGCGAGCCCCCCGGAGAAGGCGGCCTGGGCGAACTGCCGGCCGGATTTCCGCCGCCGGTCAAGTCGGCGCTGCGCCGCGCCATGGCGGCCAAGCCGCGCAAGCGGTTTGTGACCTGCACGGATTTCGTTCGCGCGATGAGCGGCGAGCGGGTGGGCGGGCACCGCGGACGCAGCAAGGCTGAATGGCGGCGGATGGTTCAGATCTACGGGAGCACGGCGGTTGTACTGGCCCTGCTGGCCGGTCTGTGCGTTGGGGGCCGGAAGCTGGCCGACTGGATGGCGCAGCCCCGGAAGGCGGAGGTGACGTACCCTGTCCGCAAGGACGCGCCGCCGCCGGTAGTCACCGAGGTCAAGCCCGCGTACGTGCCCCCGGCGCCGCTGGTGGCGACCACGCCGCTGCCCGAAGCGGGCCGCCCCTGGGTGGCGCAGACCGTGCCGATGGAATTCGTCTGGGTGCCCGCCATGCAACTGTGGGTGGGGCGCTACGAAGTCACCAACGGAGAATACGCCCGGAAGGATCCCGAGCATGAAAGCGGCGAATTCAACGGCGTGTGCCTGAACGGGTCCCGTCAGCCGGTGGTCCGGGTGAACTTCGATGACACGGTGGCGTATGCGGCCTGGCTGACCGAGCAGGAACGCGCGGCGGGCAAGCTGCCCGAGGAACTTCGCTACCGCCTGCCGTCGCGGTCGGAAGCCATTGCCTACACCCGCGCGGGAATGGCGTCGGTGTATCCCTGGGGGGAAATCTGGCCGCCCCCCCGCGGAAACTACGCCGATTCGGCACTTAGCGCGGCGTTTCCGGACAAGCCTTCGATATCCGGATACCAGGACGGGTTCGCCACGACGGCGCCGGTGGAGATGAGCGGCGAAAACGTCTGGGGGCTCTTCGGGGCCGGCGGCAATGTCTGGGAGACGACGTCGCGCGGAAGCGGCGGCGCCCAATTCGGCGGCTGGCAGGGAGGCGGATGGGAAGACTATCAGCCCGTGCGGCTCGCGTCGGATGCCCTCTACGGATTCATCGGCAACGCCCGGGGTGCCGTCAATGGATTCCGCCTGGTGCTGGCGCCGATCGCCAACGAAGCGCCGCCCGCCGAGGCTCCCTCTGCCGCGGCCTTGTGACGCGGATCCGGCTGGCCGATCCCCCCTCCGCTCGATTTCGCTTGCGCCGGGACGGCGAGCGGCTATAGTCCCCCCTTGTTTTGCCGCCACAGGCGGCGGGCCGAAGGGATGCCATTGGAAGGCCGGGCGTCCCCGGTGCTGATTGACATTGTGATGTAGGACGGGGCGTTCCCGATACCCGCCGCAGGCGGCGTGATCGGGATGGTAGAGCGCCTGAAAGTTGATTACATTTGAATATGACGGGGCGTTCCCGATACCCGCCGCAGGCGGCGTGATCGGGATGGTCGAGCG
>CAZHSS010000310.1:0-2015 GCA_964535205.1 uncultured Verrucomicrobiota bacterium | reverse complement strand
CGTGCGGCTGGAAACCTATGACGGCGCCCATGACCCCTGCCTTCCCCATACCACCGATGCCCTGAAGTGGTTCGCGGAACTGGCCGCCAAAAACACCGCCTCCGGCGGGCCCGGCCGCCGCCTGCGCTAGCCGGCCTCACCCTCCCAGGGCGTTCCTTTTTTCCTTCTCCGGAAGGAAACTGCTGGCCAGCGCATCCCGGTTGATCGCGGCGAAATCGGCTTCGTCCAGCCCGTGGAGGTCCGCCATCGCCCGGTATTCGTGGTTCAGGTCGTAGTCGAACACCCCGGGGTCGTCGGCGTTCAGGCTCACCCGGATGCCTGCCGCCCGGAGCTGCCGGATGGGATACGCATCCATCGAGGCGATGGAACGCGTCAGGAGGTTGCTGGTCGGGCAGAGTTCGAGCAGAATCCCGCGCCGGGCCACGTCGTCCATCAGGGCCGGATCTTTGTAGATCTGCACCCCGTGGCCGATCCGCTCCGCCCCGAGTTCCTCCAGCGCGCTGCGGATGGATTGGCTGGACGTGGGAATGTCGGATTCCCCGGCATGCACCGTCAGATGCAACCCCGCTTCCCGTGCCTTTCGAAACAGTCCGGCAAAGCGGCTGCCCGTGAAATTCGCCTCGTCGTTGGCCAGGTCCATGCCGATCACCGTGTCCCGGTTCGCAATGAAAAAATCGGTCGCGCGGGACGCCGTCGGCAGATCCCACTCCCGCCCCAGGATGCCGATCAGCCCTGCCGCCATCGGACAGGTCTTTTTCGCGTCCGACAGGCCGTCGAGAAGCGCCCCGTGGATCTGGTCAAAGGTCAGGTTCTGCCGCTCGCCCTGGATGAACACGGGCGAATAGCGCAGCTCCAGCACCCGGACGCCTTCGGCATGGGCGTCTTCGCACGCTTCGCGGGCCATGCGGCGGATGCGGTCCGCGCCGGTCAGCACCCGGTGGATCAACCCGAACTTCTCCAGAAACACCTTCAGTCCGTCCACCGGCTTCGTGATCAGGATGAAGTCCCGCAGCTCCTCTTCCGTGGCGTCCCGGGAAATCAACCGGTCCTCCAGCACCCATTCCTTCATCGTGGCATAGCGGATGGCGCCTTCGACGTGGCGATGCAGTTCGACCTTGGGCAATGCGTTTATGTTCATGATCCCGATGTAGGCCAAGGCGGCCGGCCTGTCAATCCCGGCCCGTCCGGCCCTCTTCCCCGGCACGGTTTGCCCTTGCTTTTCCCGCGCCAGAACCGAACATGGGAACGAAATCACCCACAGGAAGGTCCGCATGAATCCCCCGTCACAATCCGCGCCCCTGCAATGGCTGGCCAACCCGCACGCCGGACAGCCCGGCGACTGTCCGGCCCTGGAGCGCCTCAAGCCCCAGGCGGTGACCCGCGTGGCCCGTCAGTTCCACCGCCAGCTGGACGGCTACCGCATGAGCCCCCTGAAAAGCCTGCCGGGGCTGTCCGCCATGCTCGGAGTGGGCGGCATCTGGGTCAAGGATGAATCAGAACGCCTCCGCCTGAATTCCTTCAAGGTGCTGGGCGGCTCCTTTGCGCTCTATCAGTTTCTCCGCAAGCGCCTCGGCATCCGCGACCGCGAACTGACGGTTTCGGAACTGAAGTCCGACGCGGTCCGGCGCCAGCTCGGGGACATCTGCTTCGCCACCGCCACCGACGGCAACCACGGCCGCGGCGTGGCCTGGGCCGCCATGGAACTGGGCTTTGACTGCGTCGTCTATGTCCACGAGCGCACTTCCCGGCCGCGCATCCGCGCCATCGAGGAATACGGCGCCCGCGTCAAGGTCATTGCGGGCACCTATGACGACGCGGTGCGGCAGGTCATGCGCGACGCCGAAACCCACGGTTGGCAGATCATTTCCGACACCTCCTGGGCCGGCTACGAAGACATTCCCTGCTGGGTCATGCAGGGATACACCACCCTGATGGCAGAAGTGCAGGAACAACTCGCCGCGCAGGGCATTGTTCGCCCCACCCACGTGCTCGTCCAGGCCGGCGTCGGCGCTCTC
>CAZHSS010000309.1:0-2016 GCA_964535205.1 uncultured Verrucomicrobiota bacterium | reverse complement strand
GGGCCAACCCATTGCACCACGGCTGGCCGACGGACGGCGCGCAGGATCCCCGTCACCCGGCGGCCAGGATGCGGAAGGCCACTTCGCGGGAACGGCCGTCGAGATCGGCATGATGCTCCAGCAGGCCGCCCATCAGGTCGCGGACTTCCCGGAAGACGCGCTCGGGCAGCGACGGCGGAAGCTGCCCGGAGAGCATGCCGCGAATGGCCTGACGGCCGGCGGGCGACACCGGACGGCCGCGGCCGGCCGCGCAGGATTCGCACTGGAGAGCGCCATGGGCCGCATCGAGCCGGGCCGGGGCCGCACCGTTCAAATCGGCCCGGCAGCGCGAGCAGACGTCCCAGCGGGGAGCCAGCCCCAGTTCATGCAGCACCCGCAGCTCGAACCGGGGAATGAACGCAGGGCCGGGCGTCCGGACGGCCAGCTGTTCCAGCGTGGCGGCCAACAGCTCGTAGAGCCCGGCGGGGGCGGGTCCGAAAGGCATCGCGCGGTCCAGCAACCCGGCGGCATAGGAAGCGGCGGCGCAGGCCTTCCAGTCCGCCCGGAACGCGGGGCGGATGTCCCGCGGCGCGCAGTCTTTCAGGATGTGCAGATGACGGCTCTCGCGGGCGTAGAACAGGATTTCGCAGGTGTAGAAAAGGTCGGCCTGCCCGAGAAAGGGGCTGCGATCGCGCTGGCTGCCTTTGGCCAGGGTGGCCAGCTTGCCGTGGGTGCGCGACAGCCAGACCACGATCCGCGACGTGTTGGCGTAGGGATGCAACCGCAGCGCAATGGCCTCGTCCTTCAGGATCATGGGCCAATGATGCCTTCCCAGACAGCGGGATCCGCGTCGAGCCAGGCGGTTTCGCGCCGGCGCATCGCGCGGCGGCGCGACGGCGTATCATCATCGGCGCCGGCCAGATGGTCCAGGCCGTGGGCGATGTAGAGCGCGAGTTCGCGGGCGGGGCCGCCGGCCCGGCGGCGGCCCTCGGCCAGCGCGCGCTCGGCATTCACGACCATCTCGGCGGTCGCGGGAAAAACGCCCGGCAGGGCGGCATAGGCCTGCGCCACCACGTCGGTCTGAAGACGCGCGCCGAAGCACCCGGCTTTGTAGTCCGGCATGGCGGCGTCATCCACCAGCAGCACCGCAAGTTCGCCCGGGGAGGGCGGGGCGTCAGGTGGAAACGCCCGGCGCGCCAGCGCCCGGACCAGCCGCCGGAGCGCCGCCGGCCGCACCGGCAGCGCCCGCTGACGGTTGTGCAGGCTGATCTTCACGGGGATAGGGGCTCCTTCCATGCAGGATGTTGGAGAGCGAAAACACAAAGGATTCGCGGATGGCATGCAGATCCTCGAGGGTGAGCGGACAGAGATCCAGCTGACCGTCCAGCAGCTTGTCGCGCATCAGGGTCTCGACCATCTCGGCAATGCGGTTGGGCGTGGGCTTCTCCAGGGAACGCGAGGCGGCTTCCACGGTGTCGGCCAGCATCAGGACGGCCAGCTCGCGGGTCCAGGGCCGGGGCCCTTCATAGCGGAAAGACGCCTCGAGACCGGAATCCTCGGCCAGGCCGGCTTCCTGCAACGAGCGCCGGGCCAGCTGGTAGAAGTAGGAGGTAAGCGCGGTGCCGTGATGCGCCGCGATGCCTTCGCACACCGGCCGGGGCAGCTTGTGGCGCTTGGCCAGCGTCAGGCCCTCCTTCACGTGCGACTGGATCACCAGCACGCTCATGCTGGGCGAAAGGTTGTCGTGGGGATTCTCGCCCCCGCGCTGGTTTTCGTTGAAAAACTCGGGCTTTGACAGCTTGCCGATGTCGTGGAAATTGGCGCAGACGTGCACCAGCAGCCCGTTGGCGCCGATGCGGTTGGCGGCGGCCTGTCCGATGGCCCCCACCAGCAGGCTGTGGTGATAGGTGCCGGGGGCTTCCATCGCCAGCCGCTGCAGCAGCGGGTGGCTCATGTCGGTCAGCTCCAGCAGGGTGATGTCGGAGGTGTGCCCGGACAGCCATTCCATCGCGGGCAGCAGCAGCAGGGCGAAAATGG
>CAZHSS010000308.1:0-2033 GCA_964535205.1 uncultured Verrucomicrobiota bacterium | reverse complement strand
TGTGGGCCTACATGTATGCGCATCCGGGCAAGAAGCTGACGTTCATGGGGATGGAATTCGGCCAGTGGCGCGAGTGGCAGCACAACGAAAGCCTGGACTGGCACCTGCTGCAGTACGATTCGCACGCGGGCCTGCAGCGGCTGGCGCGGGACCTGAACGAAATGCTCAAGGGGTTCGGCTGTCTGCACCAGATTGATTTCTCGTGGGAGGGGTTCGAGTGGATCGACCTGAACGACTGGGAGAACAGCATGCTGATCGCCCTGCGCAAGGGGAAGGATCCGGACGACCTGCTGGTGTGCGGATTCAACTTCACGCCGGTGCCCCGGCAGGGCTACCGCATGGGCGTGCCGCGCCCCGGGGTGTACGAGGAGGTGCTGAACACCGACGCGGCGATCTACGGCGGCAGCGGCGTGGGCAATCCGCGCTTCATTGCGTCCGAGCCGGTTTCGTGGCAGGGCCGCGACCACTCCATTCCCGTGGTGATGCCCCCGCTGGGAGGCGTTTATTTCCGTTACCGCCCCGACATGCAGGGGCCGGTCTGAGGCGCGGGCCGCCTCGACCTCTTCGAGCAAGGAACACGAACATGAAGAAAATCGCGCAGAGTTTCAAATGGCTGCTGGTGGCGGCCGTGCTGGTCGTCAATCTGGCGGTCGGCGCCCGCCTGCACACGCAGGAGGCCGCCGCCGCCGAGGCGCAGGCCGGCCAGGATTCGCCCTATCCGATGTACGAGCTGTTCTCCAAGGTGGTCGAGCAGGTCCGTACCCATTACGTGGAGGCCGACCAGAGCACGTACGAGGAACTGGTGGAGGGCGCGCTGAAGGGCATGCTGCAGTCGCTGGATCCCCACAGCCAGTTCATGGACAAGGAGGCCTTCAAGGCCATGCGCGAGGAGACGGCCGGGCAGTTCGGCGGCCTGGGCATCACCATCGGCATCAAGGACACGATGCTGACGGTGATTGCGCCGATGGAGGGCACGCCCGCCTTCCGCGCCGGCCTGCTGTCCGGCGACAAGATCATGGAGATCGACGGCGACGCCACGGAAGGCATTTCGCTCGAAGACGCGGTGAAGAAGCTGCGCGGCGAGCCCGGGACCAAAGTCGTGATCAAGGTGTTCCGTCCCAAGATCCAGCTCCTGAAGGAATTCGAGCTGGAGCGGGCGGTGATCAATGTCCCCAGCATCAAGGACGCGCGCGTGCTGGACGGCGGCATCGGCTATGTCCGGATGCTCCAGTTCGGCGAGAGTACGGCCGACGATTTGCAGGCCGCGCTGGACACGCTCGAAGAGCAGGGGGCCAGGGCCCTGGTGCTCGACCTGCGCAGCAACCCGGGCGGGCTGCTGACGGCGGCCGTCGAGGTGGCGCAGAAGTTCCTGCGGCGGGGCGACCTGGTTGTGTTCACGCGCGGCCGCGACAACCGGATGGAGCGCTCTTACCGCGCCCGGGCCCGCGACACGTTTCCCCGCGTGCCGATGGCGGTGCTGATCAACGGCTTCAGCGCCAGCGCGTCGGAGATCGTCGCCGGGGCCCTGCAGGACAACCAGCGCGCGATCCTGGTCGGCGAAAAGAGTTTCGGAAAGGGGTCGGTCCAGAGCGTGCTGCCGCAGGACGGCGGCACGGCCATCCGGCTGACGACGGCCAAGTACTACACGCCCAGCGAGCGGGTCATTCACGACAACGGCATCGAGCCGGACATCGTAGTGCCGATGTCCGCCGAGAACTGGCGCAACATCCTGCTGGCGCGCAACAAGGCCGAGGAAAAGAACGGCGACGGGGAAGAAGAGGCGGCGCTGTCCGACGAGGGCTGGGTGGACGAAGAGGGCGCCGAGATTCCCGCGCTGCCGGCGCTGCCGGCGGAAGAGGTGGATCTGGACAACGTGACCGATCCGCAGCTCGAGCGCGCGGCCGACATGCTTCGCGGCATTCTGGTCTATCAGAAGCGGTAGCGCCCCGCGCGGCGGCATGCTTATCCTGGGCATCGAATCCTCCTGCGACGAGACCGCGGCGGCGGTGGTGCGCGACGGCCGCGAGGTGCTG
>CAZHSS010000307.1:0-2038 GCA_964535205.1 uncultured Verrucomicrobiota bacterium | reverse complement strand
CGAAACCGGTGGCAAACAATACCGGGTTCAACAGGGTGATGTGGTGTCGGTCGAATTGATCGAGGGCGCCGAGGCGGGCCAGACGGTCGAGGTCGGCCGGGTGCTGGCGGTCAACGACGGCTCGGGCCTGAAGACGGGCGCACCGGTGGTGGACGGCGCCAAGGTGACGGCGGAGGTGGTCGAGGACTACCGCGCGCCGAAGGTCGTGGCGTTCAAGAAAAAGCGCCGCAAGGGCTACCACCGCAAGGTGGGGCACCGGCAGCATCTTCTCAAGGTCAAGATCGCGTCCATCGCGTAAGGCAAAGGAGCAGTCCAATGGCACATAAAAAGGGACAAGGCAGCAGCCGCAACGGGCGCGACAGCAACGGGCAGCGGCGCGGCATCAAGCGTTTTGGCGGTCAGACCGTCACGGCGGGCAGCATTCTGGTTCGCCAGCTCGGCACCAAGAAGACCCCCGGGCTGAACGTCGGCATGGGCAAGGACTACACGCTGTTCGCGCTGACGGACGGCGTGGTGTCGTTCGACCGCGATGGAAAGCGCGTCAACGTCCAGAAGGTCGCCCAGGCCTAGAGTTGGGCGGGCACCGAGGGCAACGCAAAGGGCGGGCCGCGAGGCACCGCCCTTTTGTTATATGAAACCGCTAACGTTTGTAGATCGTGTCCGCATTCAGGTGTTCGCCGGGAACGGCGGCAACGGGGTGGCGTCGTTCCGGAGGGAGAAGTACGTGCCGCACGGGGGGCCGGACGGCGGCGACGGCGGCAATGGGGGCAGTATTTTTCTGCAGGCGTCCAAGGATGTGGCGTCGCTGCTGGATCTGCATTTTGCGCCGATCGTTCGGGCCCGGCACGGGGAGAAGGGCCGCGGCCAGCAGCAGTACGGGCGGTGCGGCGAAGACAGGATCGTGCCCGTGCCGCTGGGGACCGAGGTGCGCGATGCGCAGACCGATGAGGTTCTGGGCGAAGTGCTGGCCGACGGCGACAAGCTGAAGGTGGCGCAGGGCGGCCGGGGCGGGCTGGGCAACATGCATTTCAAAACCAGCACCCACCAGGCGCCGACGGAGTTCACGGAGGGGACGCCGGGGGAGATCAAGACCCTGCGGCTGACGATGAAGACCGTCGCCGAGGTCGGGCTGGTGGGCTATCCCAATGCGGGCAAATCCACGCTGCTGGGCCAGCTGAGCGCGGCGCGCCCCAAGGTGGCGCCCTATCCGTTCACCACCCGCCATCCGAATGTCGGCACGCTGGTGTTTGACGCGACGCATACGCTGCGCGTGGCCGACGTTCCCGGCCTGCTGAAGGACGCCCACAAAGGGGTGGGGCTGGGGCATGATTTCCTGCGGCACATCGAGCGCACCCGGTTTCTGCTGTACGTGGTGGACATGGCGGGCACCGACGGCCGCCGGCCGGCCGATGACTACGCGAGCCTGCGCGAGGAACTGCGGCTGTACAATCCCGACCTGGCCGAACGTCCCTATGCGGTGATCGCCAACAAAATGGACGAGCCCGCCGCGAAAAAGAATCTGTCCGCCTTCAAGCGGAAGACAAAGGAAACACCGCTGGAAATGTGCGCGGAACTGGGCGAAGGCGTCCCGGAGCTGAAGGCGCGGCTGGTTGCGCATTTTTTTCCCGGCGACACCCTGCTGGAATGGTGACGCCGGCGGGCAATTTTTGACTGTGCGGGAACGGGGAATGGGGTATTCTGCCCCCTGACATGCCGGATTATCCGTCAACCCAGCAGTTGTGGGCTCCATGGCGCATGGAGTTCATCCGCGCGCCCAGGGAATCGGGGTGTTTTCTGTGCCGGATCGCCGGCGGGACCCCGGATCAGGACGAGGACAACCTGGTGATTCACCGCAGCGGGGGAATGCTGCTGCTGCTGAACCGCTATCCCTACAACAGCGGGCACCTGATGGTGGCGCCCTGCCGTCACGTCGCCACGCTGGGGGAGCTGACGGGGGAGGAACGCCGCGCCCTGCTGGACATGGCCTGTCTGGGCGAGGAACTGCTCCAGGCGGTGGTCCAACCGGACGGTTTCAACA
>CAZHSS010000306.1:0-2038 GCA_964535205.1 uncultured Verrucomicrobiota bacterium | reverse complement strand
CCGCGAATAGGTCGCCCCGTACCACGACCAGCCCGAACCGTCCGTCGTCGATCCGAGACCGTAATCGACCGTCCAGCCCGTGGTATCCTGATTGACGGCGAATTCAAACTGGTACGCCAGGTTGTCCCCGAGGTAATACGTGTAGATCGGCGCCCCCCGGTCGTCCAACGTGTGCCAAAACGTCGAGCACGACGGCGCCGGCGTGCCCTGGCAGCTGAAGTTCTGCATGCGGACATCACGGCCGCTTGTTCCGCCGCTCCGCAGGCGGAAGACGGTGTTGGCGGTCAGCGTCAGCGTGACCGTCATTGTGCCGGTGTTGATATAGGTCGAAGATGAGGGCGTGGCCGACGTGACGCTCTGACCCCATGTTGAACCGCCATCCGTCGAAATGTCGATCACCAGCGGTTGCGCCGTTCCGCTGCCGTAAGTCGCTACTCGACCGGTCACCGTCACCGAGGTCCAGCCGGCCAAATTGTAAGCAGGCGAGTACATGCCGTCCGGACTGGATTCGGATTCAGCCATTAAATACGTCCCCATGTCCAAATTTTGAGAACCGGTATTGATTTCCGTCCAGCCAGAAGGAGGATCGGCCGTGAAAGACCAGATCACATCTGCTATGGCCACTGAAGGAAGAATAACGGTTAAGCAAGCAACGGACAGCCAATGGCACAAAGGGTTCAGCCCGTGAATTGATGAATTTCTGCATTTAGGCCCGGGGGCGTTCTCCGCCGGCGGTGCGCAGCGGGCGCCGACGCGGCGTCCGAAAAGGTGTTGGAGCATGTTCATCGTTCGGTTCTCCCGTCCGGGATGGGTCCGTTCAGTTTCGTTCTGGCAAAAGGATCCGGTTGCGTTCATGTTCACAGCGTCCTCGCGTTCGATATGATCTGCGCCTGAAGGGAATTCCGGCGCCGCATTCCGGCGTCGGGCGACCGGGTCAGTTCAATGAAATCGGGATTTTCGCGCAGCGCCGCCAGATCGGCGTCCGTCCGGGCGTTGGCCCGCAGCGAGGCGTCTTGTTCAAAGGCACGGCGCAGGGCGGCGAGGGCTTCGTCCGTCCGCCCGCTCTTCGCCAGCAGACACCCCTTGTTGTAGGCCGCGATGCCCAGCATGCGCCCGAAGTGGCTCAATGCCTCCGCCGTCAGCGGGCCGGCCTCCCCGGCCGCGGCCGCCGCGCGGCGCCAGCACGCCAGCGCTTCCTCGAAATTCGCCAGGATCAGGTCGTATTCCTTCAGCGCGCGCGCCTCGTTGCGAACCCGGAAGTGCATGTCCTGGGCAAAATCATAGGCGGCCGGAAACACGGCGATCCCGGCCGCCAGCAACCGCACCCGCTCCGGCTGGCGCGCCCACTCCGAATCGTTCGCGGACAGGAACCGCTCCATTTCGACCTGCACCGCGGGCGCGAGTTCCTGCGCCTTTGCCAGGCAGGCCAGGGCCTGCGATTCGTCCCCCAAATGCAGGGCGTCCCACGCCATCCCTCGGTAGAATTCAGGTGCCGCAGGCTGCAGTTCCACGTACGCGCTGCGCGCCAGGATGGCGCCCCGGTGATCGCCCGCCGCGCTCTTCAACTTCGCTTCGATGTCGGCCCCCAGCAAGGCCGAAAGGCCCTTGGTCTTCGCCACGTCCAGATACCGCTCCGCGGCCTCCAGGTCGCCCTGCCGGTACGCCAGCCGAGCCCGCAGCGCCCAGGTCTCCTCGAAGTCGGGATCCGCCTGCAACGAGCGCTGCAGATAGTCGTCGGACCGCTCCAGTTGGCCATCGGTCAGCCGGGCCAACGCCAGGCCGTTGAGCGCCACGGTCGCGTCGGGCACACGCTCCAGCACATGCGTCCACAGCGTCTCGCTGGTCCGCCACATCCGGCTCTGCGCAGAGCTCAACCCGCCCCAGGCCAGCAGCAGCGCCGCCACCGCCGCGATCCGCACCGGCCGCGCCGCGCCCGGCCGCCGCACCCACTGAACCAGCCCGTACGCCAGCAGCATCAGGAACCCGATGCCCGGAATATAGAAAAACCGGTCCGCCACCATGTAGCGGATGCCGATGG
>CAZHSS010000305.1:0-2039 GCA_964535205.1 uncultured Verrucomicrobiota bacterium | reverse complement strand
CGCGTGCGGTTGGTTGGATCCGCGCGGGACGGGAGCCCCGCGCTACGAGGATCTATTCCGGCTACACCCAATTGCAAATGCGCCCCCTGTTTTCCTGCTTGGCTGCTCCGACTTGGATAATTGAACATTCCTTGTTGATTATTGAATATTGAACGCCCCCCCCCTCACCCATCCCACAATCCCGCATTCACGCAATCATCCAAGTTCCCCGCTTCCTCCTACCCCCCGATCCCCTCGGTTGCCGCCAGGGCGGCATCCACATTGGCCTCCACCGCAACGGGTTCGCCGGCCGCCCGACGCGCGCTGGCGACATCCTTGAGGCCATTGCCCGTGCACAGGCACACCACGGATTCTTCCGGCTTCACGATCCCCTCCCGGGCGGCTTTTTTCAATCCCGCCCAGGCGCAGGCCGCCGCCGGCTCCGCAAAGACCCCCGCGCCGCGCGCCATCTCGGGAATGGCGGCCAGGATGTCGGCATCCGGCACCGTCACGGCGGCGCCCCCGGATTCCACCACCGCGCGCACCGCCGCCAGCCCGTCGCGGGGCAGATCCACCGATATCGAATCCGCCAGCGTCGTGGCCGAGACATTCTCGACATTGACTCTCTTCCAATCCGGATGCCCCCCGGCCGACGCCTGCACGGTCCGGACCGTCCGGCTGATGGCGGCGCTGGCCTCGGACTGGGCGCAGAGCATCTTCGGGGTCCGGTCCGCGATGCCGGCCTCCTTCAGGTCGCAGAACCCCTTCCAGACGCCGGCCAGGATGTTGCCGTCGCCCGTGGGCACCGCCACCCAGTCGGGGATGCGCCCCAGTTGCTCGAAAATCTCGAAGGCCGCCGTCTTTTTCCCTTCGCGGGTGAACGGATTGTGGCCCGTGTTGCGATTGAACCAGCCGCGCTTCCCGCAGACCGCCATGCACAGGTCGAAGGCGTCATCATAGGAGCCCTTGACGGCCAGCACTGTGGCTCCGAAGATCAGGAGCTGGGCAATCTTGGCGGCAGGCGCCTTTTCCGGAACGAAAATCACGCAGGGCATGCCCACGCTGGCCGCCAGACAGGCCATGGAGCTGCCGGCGTTGCCGGTGCTGGCCCCGCACAGCACTGCGGCACCGGTTTCCCGCGCCCGCACCAGGGCCACCGCCCCCGCCCGGTCCTTGAACGAGGCGCTCGGATTCTGCCCGTCGTCTTTCAGAAACAACCGGTTCAGGCCGGCCGCCGCCCCGAGACGGGGGGCTTCGTAGAGGGGCGTCAAGCCCACCCGCAGGGGCGACGCCAGCGCCAGGTCCGATACCGGCAGCAGGGCGCGATAGCGGAAGATGTCCCGGCGCGAATCGTCCACCCACCACCCCGCGGGCCGGCCGGCCGGCCAGGCATAGCGCACCTCCAGATTCCCGCCGCATGCCGGACAGGCATACCCGCTGAAATCAGCCTTCTGCTCCGTCCCGCAACGGAAGCACCGGAATCCCGTGAATGATGTCTTCATAAGGCCGGCCAGTATGGGACAAACCGCCCGATCGCGCAATCTCCTTGAGGGCTCTCCTTAAAGACCTCCTGAAAGACCCGCCGCTGCCCTCATCCTCCCCTCAATTATGGATGTTATAACAACCATACTATGCTTGTTATAACATCCATAATGGCTTTAACGGTCATCACGGCCTCTGTAAATCCCGAATAGACGCATCTGCAATTCGGTGCGCCCGTAACGTCAGAAGGGCGTCAGAAGAACGTAACGGCTTGCCTTCGTGGCACGCGGCTCCTGTCGCGTGCGGTTGAAAGGAACCGCGCGGGACAGGAGCCCCGCGCTACGAGGGCCAATGCTGGCGACATCGAATCGCAGATGCGCCTTTGGCTCCCCTCTTTTTCGTCCGCCAGGTTTGTCTCGGTTATCATTATAACCGAGACAAACCCGCGAGCGCCGGGATGTCGAGCCGGCAAAATTCGGCCCCCCTTGTTTGATCCCGTTTCTGCCCGGTTGCCATCGCTTGGGCCTAAAGCTATAGTACCGCCATGAACCAAGCCGCGGAATCCCTGACCGAAGCCA
>CAZHSS010000304.1:0-2047 GCA_964535205.1 uncultured Verrucomicrobiota bacterium | reverse complement strand
CATTTGGTTGCGGCTCCACCGCGCTGTGTTCTCTGTGGTGAACAGGTCTTCGATTTTCCCCTGAACCCCCAACCCAGCCCCGCCCGGCAAGAGCCATCGACTCTCGGGGACTGCGGCGGGCGCTCAGGGCCCGTCGTAGACGGCGCGCGGGGGGCGCGGCGGCAGGACGCGCCCGGTCTTGCGCGCGTGGGCGAGATCGGCGGCGGCATCGGGTTCCGCCCACCACAGCTGGTACGCGCTGCGCTCGTCTCCGTATTTACCCAGCGGGGCGTCGGGCATGCCAAACCGGTTCCACCACAGCAGGCGGGTGTCGTTCTTGTTCCAGAGCAGAATGTAGGGCACCTCCCGCGCGAGAATCGCGTCAATCTCCCGCACCATCGCGTGGCGCTTCTGCACGTCGAACTCCGTGCGCTGCGCGTCAATCCGGGCATCCACCTCCGGATGCCCGAAACCGGTGATGTTCTGCCCCGACGGGCGGCCGGCCTCCCGCGAATGCCACATGCTTTCGGGATTCTTGAACAGCCCGGCGCTCCACGCCGCCCACGTCAGGTCGAAGTGATACTCGTCCATGTCCTTGGACCACGCCGCCCAGTCCTTCTTGTCCACCACCAGCTCGATGCCGACATCCTTCAGATCCTCCTGGAAGATCGCCGTGAACTTGTCGTCGGTGCCCCCGCGCGACAGATAGCGCAGCCGCAGCGGCCGGCCGTCCTTCATCAAGATCCCGGTGGCCGGATCGGCCTGCCAGCCGGCCTCCGCCAGCAGGGCGCGGGCGGCCTCCTTGTCGAAGGCGAAAAACGGGTTCGTGCAGACGTTCGCCGCGTCGTACAGATCCTCGTAGTAGGACCGATGCAGGAAGTAGGCGTTGTGCATCAGCGTCGCGTTCATTTTTTCGCGGTGATACAGATGCGCCAGGGCCCGGCGGACGCGCAGGTCGTCCAGCGGCGGCCGGCGCCGGTTCAGCGCAATGCCCTGGAACCCCACCGGCTTCTTGTTCTCGATCTCCTGCTTCACGATCCAGTGCCTGTCGTAGGCTTCGCCCGAGGTCCGGTTGACCCACACATGCGCCGTATAGACGGGGAATACGTCAATCTCCCCCTTCCGGAACGCCTCGAACGCGTTTTCGCGGTCCTCGAAAAACCGAAAACGCAGCCGGTCGAAATTCGCCACGCGGCGGAAGCGCGGCAGGTCGGCGGCCCACCAGTCCGGCCGCCGCTCCAGCGTGACCTGAAGGCCCTCCTGCAGCCGCCCCATCCGGTACGGGCCCGACACCACCGGGAACTCGAAATTCTGCAGATTGAAATCCTTCCCCTCGAAGGCATGCTTCGGCAGCACCTGCAGCCCGGCCAGTTCCAGCAGGTTCTGCCAGTGCTCCTCCTTGGCGACAAACCGGATGGTCATCCCGTCGAGCACCTCGGGCGGCTCGAACCGCTCCAGCCCGATCTTGTGCGGCCCGGTCAGGTTCTTCGGGTCCATCACCGCCTCGAACGTCCAGCGCACGTCCTCGGCGGTGACCGGCCGGCCGTCGCTCCACCGCGCCTGCGGATTCATCGTGAACGTGAACGTGCGCCGGTCGTCGCCCAGCACGCAGCGCGACGCCAGCAGCGGCTCGAGGTCCAGCGTCAGCGGATGCTGGGTCATCAGCGTCTCGTAGAACTGCCCGAACAGCTCCGCCGACATCGTGTTCTGGTCGAGATAGTAGTTGAAGCTCTTGGGATACGGCCCCATGAACGCCGCCAGCTGCCCCCCCTTCTCCGCCCGCTCCGACGCCAGCGGATTCGGCGCCTCCGTCCAGCCCTCCCGCGGGAACACCTCCTCCGCGAAGGTCCCCACCGCCCAAACCACGAGCACACCGACGCATATCCACTTGTTCATATCCACAGTATCCGCCACTCTGCCGGGCTTGGAAAGCCGGAACCCGCCCGGATGGAGAGGAGCGCATCTGTGATATGGTACAGCACCGGCCGCTCTGGGTAGGGATGCCGCGCCGTCGGCTTCCGTGGATTCTGATTTCGACAGCCCGGACGGCGCGGCGCGCCGTCCCTAC
>CAZHSS010000303.1:0-2047 GCA_964535205.1 uncultured Verrucomicrobiota bacterium | reverse complement strand
CGCCTGTTTGTTAAGAGAAATAGGTATTCCCATGAAAACTGCCCTTTTGGAAAAAATCGAACAGAGCCAGCTCAAGGAAAAAGCTCCGGACTTCCGCGTCGGCGACTCCGTGCGCGTGCATGTGAAGATCAAGGAAGGCGAAAAGGAACGCGTCCAGGTCTATTCCGGCATGGTGATCGCCCGTGACGGCGGCGGCTCCAACGAAACCTTCACCGTGAGGCGCGTGTCCTTCGGCGAAGGCGTCGAGCGCGTGTTCCCCGTCCATTCGCCCTTCGTGGTCAAAGTCGAGGTCGAGCGCAGCGGCAAGACCCGCCGCGCCAAGCTCTACTACCTGCGCGGCCGCACCAGCAAGCAGAGCCGCTTGAAAGAGCGCGCCTGATCCGGAGGGCCGAACGGCTTGCTCCGCCATGAGCAGGATGCCTGGGCGCAGGGCGCCCGGCGGATCGCCGGCGTGGATGAAGCCGGACGCGGTCCCCTCGCCGGCCCCGTCGTCGCCGCCGCGGTGGTCTTTCGGCGCGAATTTCTTGAAACGGAAGCCGGCGGCGCCCTCCGGGGCCTCACCGATTCCAAAAAGCTCCCGGCCAAGCGCCGGGAGTTTTTTCATGCCCTGCTGACGGCCCATCCGGAGGTGGACGTGGGCATCGGCTCCGCATCCGTCGAGGAAATCGATGCGCTGAACATTCTCCGCGCCACCCACCTGGCCATGGCGCGCGCCATCGGACAGCTGGCCCGCCCGCCCGATCTCGCGCTGGTGGACGGCCTGCCCGTGAAGGGCCTGAGCGTGCCGCACCGGGCCATCGTCGGCGGCGATGCCGCCAGCCTGTCCATCGCCGCCGCCAGCGTCATCGCCAAGGTGACCCGCGACCGCTGGCTGACGGACCTGGCGGCGCAATATCCCGCGTACGGGTTCGAGCGCCACAAGGGCTACGGCACCCGGGCCCATCTGGAAGCCCTGCGGCGTTACGGCCCCTGCCCGGCCCACCGCCGGTCCTTTGCGCCGGTCGCCCAGCGCGTGCTGGAGTTCGGGCCGTGATCGGCTCTTGGCTGCGCGCCCTTTTCCGGAATCCCCGGCGGGACCGGCCCGAAGCCCACCGCGCCGGCGCCTGGGGCGAAGAGACGGCGGCGCGCTGGCTGGAACGCAAGGGCTACCGCATCCTGGGCCGCAATGTCCGCTTCGGCTCGCGCTGCGAACTGGATCTCGTGGCGCGTTCGCCCGCTCCCGATGCGCTGGTGTTTGTCGAAGTCAAAACGCGCCGCAGCGAACGCTTCGGCCGGCCCATGGCCGCCGTGGACCGCGGCAAGCGCCGCGCCCTCGGCCGCGCCGCCCACCAGTATCTGCGGCGGCTCAAGGTGCGGCCGCCGCGCATCCGGTTTGATGTCGTGGAAGTCATCGGCACCCCCGGCGGAGAACCGCCCGTGGTTCGTCATATTGAGAATGCCTTTTCGCCCGGCCCCGGCTATCGTGTGCCGTAACCCCATGACGTCTGATCGCTTCATCCGGATCGCCGCCGCCGGCCTGGCCTGCGGAGTCGCTGCCACGCTCCCCGCCCCGGCCGTTCTCGGCGGCGAGTGGGAACTCGACTACGAGTATATCGCGGAATCCGGCCAGCGGGTCTTTGAGCAGATCGCCCCCGCTTCGGTCCAGGAGCAGTTCCGGTTCTATACGGCGGCTGAACTCCGCTCCACGTTCGGCCCCATCGAAACCGCCCTGGCCGGCGGCAGCCTCGAGGCCCTGTCCGCCCTCCAGCCCCGGGCGCGCCAGACGCTGGACACCCTGCGCGCCAACCCCGAAACCCAGGGCTATGCCGACTGGCTGCAAGCCCGCATGGATTTCTTTGAAATGGCCGCCGAGGTGGAACGGGCCATTCCGGCACCCGCGCCCGCACCGGCTCCGGCACCCGCGCCGCCCGCGCCCGCGCCGCGCCCCCCCCTGATTCCCCATCCCGCGCCGGCGCCGCCCGCTCCCGCCCCCCTGCCGCCGCATCCAACCCTGCCCAAGCCCCCCTTGATCCCCCATCCGACCGAACCCGCTCCGGCGCCGCCCCCC
>CAZHSS010000302.1:0-2072 GCA_964535205.1 uncultured Verrucomicrobiota bacterium | reverse complement strand
AAAGGGTAGGGCGAGGCATCCCTGCCGAGCCGGACTGTTCTGAAAACACCTTTTTGACGCATCCCTGAGGCAGGGGAGACAGGCGGGGCGGATCCATTCGCGCACCGCTGTTGTCTTGTGCTATGTTCCGGGAAGAGAGGTGCGGTATGAACAATCCAGCCATGGAATCCACTCTGGCGGGGGCCTGGTACAGCGAAGACCCCGTTCGCCTGAAGCGCGAATTGGCCGCCTGCCTGAAACCGGCGAAACCGGAAGCACAGGAGAATCTGTTTGCCGTGATTCTGCCGCACGCCGGCTACGCCTATTCCGGACCATGCGCGGCCTGGGGCGCCAAGGCCATTGCCGGGGTCCCGGGCCTGCGGCGCGTCGTGGTGCTGGGCTTCACGCACCGCCTGCACCTGCCCGGCACGGCCAGCGTGCCGTCTCGCGAGACCGTGTACCGGTCGCCGCTCGGCGAAACCCCGCTGGATACCGGGGCCCTGGCCGCCCTGCTGGAGCATCCGCGCTTCGCGGATGTGCCCGCCACGCGCCGCGGCGAGAACAGCGTGGAAATGCAGCTGCCCCTGCTGCAGGCGGCGCTGGAAAACCGGGACTGGTCGCTGGTGCCCGTGACCCTTGGACAGCTGGACGACGAGGCCCGCAGCGACGTCGCCGCGGCGCTGCTGCCCCTGATGGATGAACAGACCGTGCTGGCGGCCAGCTCCGACTTCACCCACTACGGGCCGGATTTCGGCTATGTCCCATTTCGACGCGACATCGAAGACAACCTCCGTCGGCTGGACGGCGGCGCCATCGAGCGCATCCTCGCCGGCGATGCCGCGGGATTCGCCGCCTACTGCGAAGAGACGGGGGCCACCATCTGCGGACAGGACCCCATCGGCGTGCTGCTGCGGATGCTGCCGGCGGGGTTCACCGCGCGCGAACTGGCCTACGACACGTCCGGACGCGTCACGGGGGACATCGACCACTCCGTCAGCTACGCCTCGCTGGCGTTCTGCCGGCCGGCGTCCCCCTGAATCCGCAACGGACCGGGAGCCCCTTGCTGCGCGGGTCCATTCTGCCTACACCCGATCGCAGATGCGCCCCGCCCGGCGTTCCAAAATCTGCTGGATTTTCGGCGGGGAAGGAGGAAAGTGGGCGCGTTTGAGTTGAGGAACAAGCCATGATGAGCATGATTTTTCTGGGCTGCTGCGCGCTGTTCTGGGCGGCCTACAAGGTGTACGGCGGCTGGATGGAGCGCCGCCTGGACGTGATGGACGAGCGCCTGACGCCGGCGCACACGATGCGCGACGGGGTGGACTACGAGCCGGCGCACGACGGCATCGTGTTCGGGCATCATTTCAGTTCGATCGCGGGCGCGGGTCCGATTGTCGGGCCGATCACGGCGGCGCTGGCGTTCGGCTGGGGCCCGGCCCTGCTGTGGATCGTGCTGGGCGTGATCCTGATCGGCGGGGTGCAGGATTACACCGCCATGATCGCCAGCCTGCGCAACAAGGGCCAGAGCCTGGCGCAGATCGGCCGCCGGTCCATGGGGCCGCTGACCTATCGCGTCTTCCTGCTGTTCATGCTGCTGGTGCTGAGTTACGTGGTGATCGTGTTTCTCGACATGACGGCCTCCACCTTTGCGCCGCTGACGCAGGCCGCCGGGGACGCGCCGACGCCGGCAGCCCGCCTGGGCGGGACCGTGGCCACGGCCTCGATTTACTATATCCTGCTGGCGGGGGTGTTCGGCGCGCTGCGGCGGCGGGGCATGTCCCTGCGCAAGGGCACGCTGATCATACTGCCGCTGGTGATGGCGGGTCTGTGGCTGGGACACGTCTGGCCCGCCCTGCCGTCCGCCGTCCCGGCGGTGTGGGGGTCGGACAAGTATTTCTGGACGTGGGTGCTGCTGGGCTATTCGCTGGTGGCGTCGGTGCTGCCGGTGTGGGCGCTGCTGCAGCCGCGGGACTACATCTCCGCCTTCCTGCTCTATGCCTGCCTGATCGGCGGAGCCGCCGGCCTGCTGCTGGGGTCGGCGGGAGGCGCCGCGGAGATCGCCTGGCCGGCCTTTGCGGCGTGGTCCACCCCGCAGG
>CAZHSS010000301.1:1471-2079 GCA_964535205.1 uncultured Verrucomicrobiota bacterium | reverse complement strand
ATTTTCTGTTGGGGTTGGCGCTATACACGGTGTTGGCGGCGGCGGGGCTGGCGCTGATGGCGTCGGTGCCGTATCCGGAATGCTTGCAGGCCGCGCTGGACTGGGCGCGGGGTGTTCCGGGGTGGGGGCGCGTGCTGCTGGGGATGGGCGGGTTGCTGTACCTGTTTGCCTTCCTGCTGACCGGGGTGGCGTGGCGGCGGAAGCGCTCGTTCGTGACGTTCGAAAACGAGGACGGCACGGTGAACATCAGCACCGAGGCGGTGCAGGAGTACCTGAACGGGCTGAAGGATGAATTTGCGGCGGTGGCCTGGCAGAAGACGAAGCTGCGGGCGCAGCGCGGGGCGCTGGCGGTGGGTCTGGTGCTGGGCGTGAAGGAAGGCACGCGGATTCCCGAGCTGTGCAAGCTGATGCAGGCGCGGGTCCGCGAAATCCTGCAGGAGCACCTGGGCACGTGCGATCTGAGCGGGGTGTCGGTGGAAGTCAATGAAATCCGCGGGAGGAAAAAAGCCGCGGTGGAAAGCCTGTAGGGGCGGGCCATGGATTGGGACGGATTCGCCGAAGGGCATCTGGACGCGGCGCACGAAGTGCTGACGCGGCTGCGGCCGTCC
>CAZHSS010000301.1:278-1461 GCA_964535205.1 uncultured Verrucomicrobiota bacterium | reverse complement strand
ATGGCGGAGCGGCTCCGGCAGGGAGGCAAGGTACTGGTGTGCGGCAACGGCGGCAGCGCGGCCGACGCCCAGCATTTCGCCGCGGAGCTGGTCAACCGGTTCCAGCGCGAGCGGCGGCCCTATGCGGCCATTGCCCTGACGACGGACAGCTCGGTGCTGACGTCCATTGCCAACGACTATTCCTTCGAGCAGGTGTTTTCGAAGCAGGTGGAGGCGCTGGGGCGTCCGGGCGACGTGCTGCTGGCGATTTCGACCAGCGGCAACGCGGGCAACGTCTGCCGGGCGGCGGAGGCGGCGAAGGCGGCGGGCCTGTGGACGGTCGCGCTGTGCGGCGGGAAGGGCGGGGCGCTGGCGCCGCTGGCCGACGAAGTGCTGAGCGTGGCCTGCACGGGCGTGACGGCGCGCATCCAGGAGGGGCACGCGATGATCATCCACGCCCTGTGCGAGCTGGTCGAAGAGGCGCTGGCGGACTGACGGGCAGGGGCGGCGGGGCGGTACCGGAAGACAAGGAAGGGACGAGCATGGACAGGAAAACAACCCCGGATGTGGTCGTGGTGGGATCGGTGGCGTTTGACAGCGTGCAGACGCCCAAGGCGGCGCACGAGAAACTGCTGGGCGGCTCCGCGAGCTACACGAGCATTGCGGCCTCGCTGTTCGCCCGGACGGGCGTGGTCGGCGTGGTCGGCGAGGATTTTCCGCCGGAGTACGTGACGATTTTCGAAACCGCCGGAGTGGACATGCAGGGCCTGCAGCGCGAGAAGGGCAAGACGTTTCACTGGAGCGGGGTGTACGAAGACAACATGAACAACCGGCGCACGAACTGCACGGATCTCAACGTGTTCGCCGACTTCAACCCGGTGATACCGGAGGCGTACCGGACCAGTCCGTTCCTGTGCCTGGAGAACATCGCGCCGGCGCTGCAGGCGCACGTGCTCGACCAGATGGACAAGCCGAAGTTCACGGTGCTGGACACGATGGATCTGTGGATCAACACGACGCGCGAAGACCTGATGAACGTGATCGCGCGGGTGGACATGCTGACGGTGAACGAGCACGAGGCGCGGCACCTGACCGGCAAGGGGTCGCTGCTGAAGGCGGCGAAGAAGATTCTGGACATGGGGCCGACCTACGCGCTGATCAAGAAGGGCGAGCACGGGGCGTTCCTGATGTCGAAGGACGATAT
>CAZHSS010000301.1:0-268 GCA_964535205.1 uncultured Verrucomicrobiota bacterium | reverse complement strand
CTGGGCGAGGTGACGCGGGAGAATCTGCACCGCGCGCTGGTGAACGCCACGGTGACGGCGGCCTACACCTGCGAGGCGTTCAGCGTGGACGGGCTGCGGCACATCACCCGCGCCCAGCTCGACGAGCGCGCCGCCGCCTTCCGGCGCATGATGCCGTAGGGAGGGACGCGAAAATCACGAAAAGAGGGATCGGCTTTGGGGTGCGGCGGCACGCTTGTCTGCCGGTGGGGAGACGCCGCGTTGGGGCCTCGACCCGCCGTCGCCAAGG
>CAZHSS010000300.1:0-2096 GCA_964535205.1 uncultured Verrucomicrobiota bacterium | reverse complement strand
TCTCATCGTCGTGAACATGCAGGCCTGCACCGCGCTCGACAGCACCTTCATGGGATCGCTGGCTTCGCTCGGCCTGTCCGGCCGGCAGACCGGCGCCACCCCCGCCGTTCTCATCAATCTCTCCCCCCACCTGGCCGGCCTGCTCCAGGGCCTGGGCGTCAGCCGCATTCTGAAATCCTATCCGTCCGGCGGACTGCCCGACGGCATGGGCGACCTGTCGCGCTTCGTGGACAACCTGCACCCCGTGGAAACCGCCCCCCAGGCCCCCCGCGACATGGCCGCCCTGATGTACGACGCGCATGAAACCCTGACCCGCGTCGACCCGGAAAACATCCAGCGCTTCAAAGACGTGCTGACCTTCCTCCGCCAGGAAGCCGGACAGGGACCGGCCTCTCCGGCCGCCCCGGACACCTGAGCCATGCTGCGCCGCAGTTTCCGATTCCAGGCCGAACTGGCCGCCCTGGTGGACGCCGTCCTCGTGGCGGGCACCCTGCTCGCCGCCCTGGCCACCCACAAGGTGCTGGCGTGGCTCTTTCCCGACTGGTTCGCCACCTTCGACATGTTCTGGAGCAACGCCTGGATCTATGTGCTGGTGGTCCCGGTCTGGAGCTTCATTCTGGATTTCTCCGGTCTGTACCGGCAGTTCATCGGCCTGTCGCCGGGCGGCGTGCTGCGCCGGACCGCCAAAGGCGGCCTGCTGAGTCTCGCCGTGCTGCTGGGCCTGCTCTATGTGATGAAACTCCACATGGTGCCCCGCACCATCCTCGGCATCCACTGCCTGTATTCCATCGCCGCCATTTCCCTGCGCGCCCTCTATCTGCAACCCTTCCTGCTGCGCCTCGAACCCCGCCGGCGCCTGTTGCTCGCCGGCAGCCCCGCCCAGGCCGCCTGGGTCTGCGACTGGCTGCACAATCCCCAGCATGCCCCGTTTTTCGAAATCGCCGGCTTCCTGCCGCCCGCCGGTCAAGCCGCTCCCGCCGGCCTGGACGTGCCCGGCGTCCTGGAACGCTTCTCCGACGTGCTGCACGCCAGCGTGGTGGACGCCGTCATCCTCCTGCCCCGCGGCCTGCCCTATGGCCGGATCGAAGCCTGCCTGAAGCAATGCGAAACCGAAGGCGTCGAAGCCTGGCTGCTGCCGGACTTCCTGCGCACGGCCATCGCCCAGGTCACCCTCGACGAAGTCGCCGACGAACCCATGCTGCTGTTCAGCACGAGCCCCAAATCCCCCTGGGCCCTGGTCCTCAAGCGGGCGCTGGACCTGGTGCTGTCCGCGCTGGCGATGGTGCTGTTCTCGCCCCTCATGCTCGGCATCGCCATCGCCATCCGCGCCACGTCGCCCGGCCCCGTCCTGTTCCGCCAGCGGCGCAGCACAATCCGGGGGAGGACCTTCAACATGCTGAAATTCCGCACCATGGTGCCCAACGCCGAAGCCATCCGCGACGAACTCCAGGATCACAACGAAGTCACCGGCCCGGTCTTCAAGATCAAGGACGATCCGCGCATCACGCCCGTGGGCCGCTGGCTGCGCCGCTATTCCCTCGACGAACTCCCCCAGCTCTGGAACGTCCTCAAGGGCGACATGTCGCTCGTCGGCCCCCGCCCCCCCATCCCGGCCGAAGTGGAACAATACGAAAACTGGCAGCGCCGCCGCCTGTCCATGCGCTCCGGCTGCACCTGCCTCTGGCAGATCGGCGGACGCAACGAGCTTTCGTTCGAGGACTGGATGCGGCTGGACCTGAAGTACATTGACACCTGGACCCTGGGACTCGATTTCCACATCCTGTTCAAGACCATCGGCACCGTCCTGCGCGGCACGGGATACTGACCGCCATGCCCCCCGCCCCGTCTTCTTCGACCGCGACGGCATCGTCAACCAAAGCCCCGGCCCCGGCTATGTCAACCATCTAGACGACTTCCGCATCCTGCCCGGATTCGCCGACTGCGTCCGGGCCGCCGCGGAAAAAGGCCTGCCCGCCGTCGTCGTGACCAACCAGCGCGGCGTGTCCCGCGGCCTCACCCCCCCGGACCAGCTCGAGGCCATGCATCAGCGGCTGCGAGCGGAACTCGCCCGCGAGGGACTCGCCCTGCTCGACCTT
>CAZHSS010000299.1:0-2098 GCA_964535205.1 uncultured Verrucomicrobiota bacterium | reverse complement strand
GTGGAAAGCCTGAGCTGCGGGATCCGCCGGGACATGCCGCTGCCCGACGGCCAGACGCTGCGGATGCTGAGCCGGGTGCACTGGCAGCGGCCCGACCGGCTGCATGTCGAGAATTTCAGCCCGGTCAAGCGGCGGACGGTGTCGGACGGCAACGTCTTCCGCCAGCATGCCGAGGGGGCGCCGAAGGGATTTTCGCGGCCGGTGGCGGAGCTGAACGACGAAATGCTCCGCAACCTGCGCATGGTGCCGGGATCGGCGGCGAACCTGCTGGAGGTGCTGGAGGGCGCGCCCGAGACCCTGCTCGAGCCCACGGAGGCGTTTCCCGTGCGCGCCGGCTACGACAACGGGCATTCCTACGCGGTGCTGAGCCTGGACGGCGAGGGACGGCTGGCGCGGTTCGAGATGTATTCCTCGCCGGCCCTGACAGACCTGCAGGCGCGGACGGATTTCTCCGCCTTCCAGGAAATCCTGCCGGGGACGTGGATCGCCTGTCTCCAGCAGTCGCGCATCATGATGCAGGGGGTGGAGCGCACGGAGACGACCCGGGTGGACCAGCCGGTGGTGAATGAAGAGCTTCCCGCGTCGCTGTTCGACGGCGCGGCGTTTTTCGCCGGGGTGGAGTTTGTGGACGATTTCGGAAAAATCGCGGAAGCGATGCAAAGCGATTGACACCGGGCGGGGGCCGGGAGGATAATTCGGGAAAAAGAAGAACTAAATCAACCCCAAGGAGACAACATGAAGAAACTGGTTGCATGCTTGATGATTGTGATGATGGTGCTGTTGGCGGTGGCTCCGGCGGCCACGGCGGCCGGCTCCGGCCGCGGCGGGTTCATGGGCTTCATCGCGGGCTGCTGCTTCGGCCTGCGCGCGGGCGCGGCCTACAACGACGGCAAGGAGATCCACTGGCGCGAGTGGTGCATGCTGATCCCCTACGTGAACATCGTGTTCGCGGTGTGGAACGGCATTGACGGCGCCAACGGCATGACCAGCGGCGACCTGGCCGCGAAGTACGGCGCGACGTACTACTAACAGCCGGTGTCCGTATCGCGGACAGTTCTGCGAACGATTCCGGGCCTTGTGCCCGGAATCTTTTTTTTGGCGCTGGCGGGGTCCGCGTCGGGGGACGGCACTGCGCTTACGCTGGGCGGGGAGCTGCTGGCGGAGGGACAGTATGCCGCGGCGCGCGCGGAGGGGTTGCGGGCGCTGGCGGAGGCGGAGCATCCGGCCGACGCGGCGCGGGCGCGCCTGCTGGCGGCCCGGGCCTCCCGGGGGCTGGGGGGCAATGACGCGGGGGCGCGGGCGGAATTCGAGGCGCTGTGGCGCGATGACGCGGCACCGCCGGACATCCGCAGCGCGGCGGCCTGGGAAGCCGGCCGGGCGGCGCTGGCGGCCGGCGATCGCGACGCGGCGTTTTCCGCGCTGCAATTCGCTTTTTTGAACGCCCGGGAGCCGCCGCTGTTCTGGCGCTCGGGGTGTTCGCTGTATTTTCTTCTGAAGCGCGACAAGCCGCGGCGGCGCGCGGAGCCGGCGCTGTGGCAGGCGCTGCTGAGCTGCCGCGACGCCTGGCCGTCGGCGGTCTGGCGTGAATGCCGGCCGGGGGGACGGCGGGGCGCCTCGTGGGCGTCGCTGCCCGGACGCGGCATCGTCCGCTTCTACCGCACCCAGATCGGCCCCGCCATCGGGGCGCGCTGCGATCTGGAACCGAGCTGCTCGGAGTATTTCCTCAGGGCCAGCCGCGCGCACGGACTGCTGGGCATTCCCATCATGGCCGACCGCTTCATCCGCGAGCCGTCCGTGGTGGCCGCCAAAGAAAAGCCCATCGTCATGCCGTCCGGCCGCATCCGCTACGCCGATCCGCTGTCCGACCATGATTTCTGGATGAAAGGAAAACCATGACAGGTTCAACAGTTCAGGGTTCACGGTTCAGCGGTTCACAGTTCAGGGGTTGGCGGGGATTTTCCACGGTGTGGAAAAAAATCATCCGGATTTTCCACGGTATGGAAAAAAACCATCGGGATTTTCCACGCCATGGAAAAGGTTTTTCCACGGTGTGGAAAACCATCGTCGGGTTTTGGGCAGGGCGGTCTCGCCGAGACCG
>CAZHSS010000298.1:253-2126 GCA_964535205.1 uncultured Verrucomicrobiota bacterium | reverse complement strand
CGCCGAGTTGGAGGCCCAGCACCCGGGCGGTCAGGACGATGGCCAGCACGTTGATGGCGGGGCCGGAGTAGAGGAACGCGACGGCCGGGCCGAGGCCCGCGCCGCGGAAGTAGATGCCGCCGAACAGCGGCAGGACGGTGCAGGAGCAGACCGCCAGAATCGTGCCCGAGACGGAGGCCACGGAGTAGGAGAGCCACTTCGGCGCCTTGGGGCCGAAGTATTTCATCACCGCGTTCTGGCTGACAAACACGCCGATGGCGCCGGCGATGAAGAATGCCGGCACCAGGCAGAGCAGCACGTGCTCGCGGGCGTACCATTTCGCCAGGATCAGGGCTTCGAGGATCGCGCCCTGGAAGCGGAGGCTTTCAACGGGCAGGTAGTAAAGCCCGAGAAAGGCCGCCAGAATGCCCAGGAAGATTTTGAATTCCATCTTCACGAGGGGGCTTTCAGATGCTTTTATCCTGGCGTTTCTTGACGGATTTCAAGGCCTCGACGGTGCAGTTCAGGGCCTGGAGCATGCAGGGGCAGTCCAGATGATGAACGACTTTCGGGCCGGCGCGCCGCTCGGTGACGATGCCGGCCTTCTTGAGTTTGTCCAGATGCCGGGAAATAGTGGGCTGGCTGGTGGTGGACAGGCTGCGCAGGTCGTTGACGCAGCGGTCGCCGTGGCTGAGCGCTTCAAGCATCAGCACGCGGGTGGGGTGGGCGAGGGCTTTCAGGAGATCGGCTCGGGCTTTGGCTTGAGTGGTATTCATGAATATACACATATACACATATGTGTATAAGTGTCAAACGGGATTCGCGGGTTGGGATGTGATTTTCCGGGTGAGGGGCGGACCTGATTCACCCGCGCCGCAAGGGCGCGGGGGTCTCTGGGCGTATCAAGGGCGTAGGGGTCTCTGAACAGCGCAGGGGTGTGAAAGACCTGGTCGGTGCAGCGGTGTAGGAAGGGGGGCGTAACTCCGTAAGGGCGTTGGAGGCCATGGGCAGAAAGAGGTGGGGGAACGAAATGTGCAGAGGCGCGGGGAACTGCGGGCAGAGGCGGAGGGATGGGGCCTGGATGTGTCTCGCTTATTATAATAACCGAGACAAACGGCCGGGGCGGGGGTCAGGGGCGGATGACGTAGAGGGGGATGCGGAGTTCGTCGGCGGAGAGGCCGCCATGGGTGCCGGCTTTGGGTTTCTTTTCCCGGGCCAGGGCGGCGGGATAGAGGAAGGCGGTGCCGGGGGCGGCGAAGAGGGTGTAGTCGCCGAGGCGGTTGGCGAGGGCGGGATGGGGTTTGCCGGGGCCGAGGATGCCGGAGCGGAGCACGGCGGCGGCCGGGACGCAGGCGCAGGCATCGCGGAGGGGGGCGGAGCGGGTCAGGCGCAGGAAATCCTTGAGACGGGAGGAGCGGACATGGCACTGGACCATGCGGGAATCGCCGGAGGGCAGGGTGGCGAGGGTGTCGTAGAAGCCGGGGATCCGGGACAGGTCCACATGGGTGGAGGTTTGCATGTGGCCGTGGTCGGCGGTGACGAGCAGGAGGGTGTCGGTGCCGGCGAGGGCGGTTTCGACGCGGGCGAGGAAGGCATCGAGTTCGGCCAGGTGCCGGGCGGAGGCGCGGCCTTCGGGGCCGTGCCGGTGGCAGACGGTGTCGTAGTGGGGCCAGTAGGCGTAGGCATAGGCCGTGCCGCGGGACCGGGCGAAGGCCCGGAGCTGCCGCTGCAGGCCGTCGAGGGTCTGGAAGGAGCGGCGTTCGGTCCACCAGGGCTGGGCCATCGAGGTGCGGCTGACCGGGATGGTGTCGTAGGAAATCAGGACGCGGCGACCGCGCATGGTGGCGATGGGGGCGGGGATGTCGAGGTAGCGTGCCAGGGGAAAACCGGGGGG
>CAZHSS010000298.1:0-243 GCA_964535205.1 uncultured Verrucomicrobiota bacterium | reverse complement strand
GACGGCGGCGGTGGTGGCGGGGCAGGCGGTGGTGATGATCTGCCAGGGGTGGCGGGCGAAGAACTGCCGTCCTTTGCCGCGTGTGACGAAGGCGTGAAGCTGGTTGGCGCCGAGTCCGTCGAGCAGCAGCAGGACCACCTTGGAATAGGGACGGAGGGCGGAAGGGGGCAGGCCGGCGAGCGTACGGTGGGGGGAGCGGCCGCCGCGCGCCCGGATGAGGGACGCCATGAGGTTGACAAGGCT
>CAZHSS010000297.1:0-2142 GCA_964535205.1 uncultured Verrucomicrobiota bacterium | reverse complement strand
CTAACCAACTGAGCTAAACGCCCTTCGCTATTCAAATTTTCAACATCAACCTCGTCGGGCCTTGGGCCGGTGACCTTCCCGACGCGGCGTCGGGACGCTCTAACCAACTGAGCTAAACGCCCGTGCTTTGAAACAGCGTCGAGGAGAATACGGCCTGCCCCGGAAATGTCAAGCGGCAGGTGCCCGGGTGCCCGGGCGACACTGCGGCAGCAGGGAAAAGGTACATCCGTATTCCCCTGCCTCTCCGGCGGCTGGAAGCCGCCTGTCCGTTGGGTTCTGAGGGGAAGGCCTGGGACGCCCCCTACCACTCGGGCAGATAGGGGCGGCGCTCGAGTTCGAGGGTCTGGCTGAGTTCGAGACGGCGCTTGGCGTAGTTCTCCAGCGCCCGGTCTTCTTTCGTCCGCGGCCGCCAGGGCGGCACGTCAACGGGGTTCCCGTCGGCGTCCAGCGCAACAAAGACAATCACGCAATGGGTGGTGGCGTGGCCTTTCTTCGTGCGCAGGTCGCGCGAAAGAACATCCACGGCGATGTGCATGCTGGTGCGGCCGGTGTAAATCAGGCGGGCGCGCACTTCCACCAGCTGCCCGATCAGAATGGGGCGGTAGAACCGGATGCCGCCGACGTACACCGTGACGCAGAGGCCTCCGCTCCAGTTGGCGGCGCAGGCGTAGCCCGCCTGGTCGATCCACTTCATCACCGCCCCGCCATGCACCTTGCCGAACAGGTTCTCGTCGGCGGGCTCGGCGACAAACCGCAGCGTGATGTCGCGGTCGGCCCGGATCTTCTGTTTCAACGTCATGGCGTTCTCCCTGGTCACCAGCGTGGTTGTTTTCACTATTCCCTGCGGCATGCGCCGTGGCAAGCCCATTCCCGCAGGGCCCACGCATATAAATCTTCCGATCCATTCAACGCAAAAAGCGCAAGCGGCGCGAGAGGAGCGCAAACGCCGAACCCTTTCAGCTGAAATGCAATCGAACTGATGTTTTTCTCCTGCCGCTTTCCAGAAAACCAACCCTCCAATTCCAAAAAATGAACGCCATGGCCTGATTTCACCCCTCTGGCGTTTGCGCATCTTTTGCGTAAATTGCGTCTCTTGCGTTAGAGGTCTGTTCGGTCCGATGCAGATTTCGGAGTGTTTTGGTGCGTTTGCCTTGCCCATTCCCGCGCCGGATCGCCGGATCGGTTTGATTCCCCGCCGCCGATCTGCCAGGATGCCGCTGTGAGCATCGCCCGGCATTTTCATGGGTGGGACCGGCCCGCGCTGCCGGCGGCCGTGGACTGTCTGACGCGCGACTGGACAGGAAACGGACCGCTGGACCTGCGGGACCGGTGGATTGTCGTTCCGACCCGCCACGCGGGACGCCGCCTGCGCGCGGAACTGGCCCGGACCGCCGCCGCCCGGGGATCGGCCGTCCTGTCGGGCCGCATCGTGACGCCCGAGCACCTGATCGTCCCGCCTCCCCATGCGGCCGATGACTCGCTGACCCTGGCCCTGCTGGCCCGCCGCCTGCTCGCGCGGCCTCCGAAAGCCCTCCTGCCTTCCGCCGACCTGCCCTGGGATTTTGCCTTCGCTCTGAATATCGCCGCCCAGATCCAGGACGTGCGGCGGCAGGTGACCGATGCCGACCGGTCGCTGGCGGACCTGGCAACGCTGGTCCCGGACGAGGAGCAGGAACGCTGGCGCGACCTGGCGCACCTGGAAGAAGGATTGCTTAACGATCTGGCCGGCCTGGGCCTGGCGGACCCGCTCGCCGCCCGCCGGGAGGCCGCGCGCCGCCCCCCCGATCTGCCGCCGGACATCCGCGTGGCCGTTTGTTCCGGACCTGCCGGCGCTGGCCGCGCGCAGGCTGGAGTCGCTGGCCGCTTGCGTCCCGGTGGACGTGCATGTCCTCGCACCGGATTCCGACCGCGACCGGTTCGATGCCTGGGGACGCCCCCTCCCCGACCGGTGGGAAGACGAACCCCTGCCGCTGGACGATGCCGGCATCCATGTGTTCGAGCAGGCGGCGGACGAAACAGAAGCCCTGGCATCTCTGCTGATCGAAGCCGAACGCGACCACCGCGCGCTAGCGGTCTGCACGCCCGACCCGGACAGCGCCCGCGCCCTGGCCCGCCGCCTGCAGACGGACCGCCTCCGCCTCT
>CAZHSS010000296.1:0-2172 GCA_964535205.1 uncultured Verrucomicrobiota bacterium | reverse complement strand
TGTGCACCGAATCGCAGATGCGCCCCGCTTTCCGCAGAATTGCTTTCCGGTCTTGCCGGGTGCGGGGGTGGTTCGTTATCGTCGGTCCAAACCATGAGTGCGCCGCGCCGCCATCGCCTGTTTGCCGTTCTGCTGATCCTGGGGAGCCTGGCCGCGCCCCGGGGCGGATCGGCCCAGGGCGTCTCGGAGGTGCCGATGGGCGCGGAGGTCCAGGGCCAGGGGGCCGGACGGTTCGTGACGTTCCGCGTCTGGGCGCCGAATGCCGGTTCCGTGGCGGTCAGCGGGAACTTCAACGGCTGGAAGGAAGAGGCGCTGCGGCCGGAACCCTCCCGCCCCGGACACTGGGCGCTGGACAGCCGCCGCGCGCGCCCGGGCGATTCCTACCGGTTTGTGCTGGACGGCCTGGAGCGGCGGGATCCGCGCGCCCGCGCCGTGAGCCAGGAAGAAAACACCGGGATGATTCTCGATCCGCGCGAGTTTTCCTGGGGGCCGGCCCAGACCTGGAAGATGCCGCCGCGGGAAAGCCTGGTGATGTATGAAATGCATCTGGGCACGTTTGCGGAAGGCGTTCCCGGCTCGGGTTCGCTGTTTCAGCGCGCCGCCAGACGCCTGCCCTATCTGAAGGCACTGGGCATCAACTGCATCCAGCTCATGCCGGTCAATGAATTCCCCGGCGACCGTTCCTGGGGCTACAATCCGGGGGATCTCTTCGCCATCGAGTCGTCGTACGGCGGCGCCGACGCCTTCCGGGGCTTTGTGCGCGCCTGCCATACCAACGGCATCGCCGTCCTGCTGGACATCGTGCACAACCACTACGGCCCCGACCGGATCGCCGCCTGGCAGTTCGATCAGCGCCTGCCCGCCGGCGACGGCGGCGTCTATTTCTACCGCGATGCCGAGCGCGCCAGCACGCCTTGGGGCCCCCGCCCCGATTTCAGCCGTCCTGAAGTCCGGACGTTCATTCTCGATTCCGTGCGGATGTTCCTGGAGGAATACCGGCTGGACGGCTTCCGCTGGGACTCGGTCCACAACATCCGCTATGTGCAGGAAGGCGCGCGGTCGAACGCCGACGGCGACCGGCTGCTGTCCGACGCCAACGCATGGATGGCCAAGCACCATCCCGACGCGCTGCGCATTGCGGAGGACCATGCCTTCGACGCCGGCGGGGTCGGATTCGAGGCGCAGTGGCATTCGGCCTTCCAGACCACGCTGTCCACGCTGGTCCGGGTGCCGGACGATCAGCGGAATCTGGCGCTGCTGGCCGAGGAACTGGAGCGGATGGAGGGGTTCCAGTGGGTGGTTTTTGCGGAATGCCACGACTCGGCCGGCGACCTGAATCAGCATCAGCGTCTGCCGGCGCACATTGATCCGGCCGATCCGGAGAGCGCCAAGGCGCGGGCGCTGGCCCTGGTGGCCGGGGGCATTGCGCTGACGGTGCCGGGCTATCCGATGATGCTTCAGGGCTTTGAAATGCACGACACGGAGCCGTTCAGCGATCGCTCGCCGATTTCCTGGGCGAGGGCCCAGGGCCCCTACAAGGGGATCGTCCGCGCCCACGCCGACCTGATCCATCTGCGGCGCAATCTGAAAGGGTACACGCCGGGGCTCCAGGGCGAGGAACTGCGGGTGGTGCATGGCGACAATGACGCGAAGGTGCTGGCCTATCTCCGGCGGCAGCGCAACGCCCCGCGCGACAAGGCCACGGTGGTGGTCGTGAATCTGTCCGGAACGCCCCGGAAGGGCTACGGCGTGCGGTTCCCGTCGTCCGGCTCGTGGTTTTGCCACTACAATTCCGGCTCGTCCGCCTATGCCAAGGACTTTGACAACCTCGGCCCCATGCCGGGTCAGGGCTTTAACCTGCCTCCCGGCCAATCCACCCTGCCGCTGGATCTCAGCCGCTATTCGATCCAGGTGTTTTCGCAGACCCGCCCGCCCAACGCGACCCTGGCCCGCGCACCGGCGGCCCAGGAGGCGCCGGAGTGGACCTCGACCGCGCCGGAGCCGGTCCCGGTCCGGGAAATCGAAAAATACGTCGAGGAAATCCTGGAGCCGTTCCCCTATGTGGTGGTTCCGCTGCCGGCGGAATGGAAACCCTGACCGGGCCTTCCTTTTGACAACAGGGCTGCGTCAAGAAAGCGGCTCATCGGGGACGATTCGCCCTACCCCACCCGC
>CAZHSS010000295.1:0-2183 GCA_964535205.1 uncultured Verrucomicrobiota bacterium | reverse complement strand
CAAACGCGTGATAGGGCGCGAGGCCCACGCCATGGTTGGCCAGGGTGCCGACATAGCGGGTGCCGCCCCAGAACTGGTTTTCCAGCGCCGCCAAGACGACTTGGCCGACCGCCCGGTCCATGCGCTTGAGGCAGGAGGTCAGGATGATGTCCTGCTCGTTCAAAAGGGTGTAGAACTGATCGGTATCCACGCCGATCGCCCACTTGCCATATTCTTTGGCGGCGGCAATCGCCCCGTTGCCGGTGAGGGAGCCGACACCGAAGACGACATCGGCGCCCTCGTCGAGAAATTCTTCGGCGAGTTGTTGGCCGCCCTTGAAGTCCTCAAAGGAGCCGACATGGCCACCGAGGACCTGGACATCCTTGTTCTTCTGGGTGTTGTAATGGGCGACGCCGCCGCGGAAGCCGACGATGAACTGGTTGACACTGTCCACATCCATGCCGCCGACCCAGGCGACCGCCGGGCCCGCGGGGTCTTTGATGTCGGCCCAGGCGGCAGCGAGATAGCCGGCGGGAAACGCACACTCGTCCACTTGGAAGGTCAAGGCCCAGACATTGTGGGGTGGATTCTCATAGCTGGCGTCCACGCTGGAAAACAACGTCCGCGGATAATCGGCGGCGACGGCTTCGATGGCGGAGGCCATCCGGTAGCCGATGCCAAAGATCAGCCGGAAGTCGCGCTCGGCATAAGAGGCCAGTTTTTGTTCAAAATTGCCGCGCGAGAGAGTTTCGCCGAACTGGACAAAGATGGGGGTGCCGGCGGCCAGCAGGGCTTCGAGGCCTTCGCGGCAGTTTTGGTTGAATCCTTGGTCATAGAAGGGACCGCCATCGGAGAGCATGGCCACGCGCATGGGGGGCTGGCTTTCCGGGCGGGCGGTGCTGGTGCCGGGCGCGGCGAGAGTGGCGAGAAGGAGGACGGCGCAAAGGGGGGCGAGGCGACAGATCATGGCAAAACTCCCGGGGTGGCTGGTTGCATCTTGTGGCCAGTATAGGTGAAGGGACGGTGCGATGCACGTTCTTTTCGAGGAAGGGTGGCGGGCGCGACGGCGGGAGCCCGGTGCCTGAGAAAAAAATGATAAATAAGAGGGTTGCCAAGGTGGCGTGAGACTGCTAGGGTGCGCGCTACTTGTGTGAAAAACGAGCAGTAAAGGAACAAAGACAATTCTATGCCGACGATCAATCAATTGGTGAAAAAGGGCCGTCATCCGCTTCACGCCAAGCGGAAATCGCCTGCGCTGGACAAGTGCCCCCAGCGGCGGGGCGTGTGTTTGCTGGTGAAGACCATGACTCCGAAGAAGCCGAACTCGGCCCTTCGAAAAGTGGCCCGTGTGCGCCTGACGAACGGTCAGGAAGTGTCGGCCTACATCCCGGGCGAAGGTCACAATCTGCAGGAACACAGCATGGTGCTGGTGCGCGGCGGCCGCGTCAAGGATCTGCCCGGCGTGCGGTATCACATCGTGCGCGGCACGCTGGACTGCCTGGGCGTGGAAAGCCGCCGTCGCGGCCGCTCGAAGTACGGGGCCAAGACCCCCAAGGCCGCGAAATAAGGCGGGGTGAATCATGAGAAGGCGTAAATCGGATCAGCATGAGTTTGCACCGGACGCTCGCTATGGCAGCGAACTGGTGACCCATTTGGTGAACATCATCATGAGCCGCGGCAAGAAATCCACGGCACAGCGCACGGTGTACGGCGCGCTGGACCAGATCAAGGAGCAGACCGGCGAAGAGCCGATCGCGGTGTTCCAGCAGGCGTTGGAGAACATCAAGCCGAAGGTCGAGGTCAAGAGCCGTCGCGTCGGCGGTGCGACCTACCAGGTGCCCATCGAGGTGCCCGCCGCCCGCCAGACGAGCCTGGCGCTGCGGTGGATCGTGGATTACAGCCGGGGACGCAAAGGCGCCAGCATGCAACGCGCCCTCGCGCTCGAAATCCTCGATGCCTATAAGAACCAGGGCAACGCGGTCAAGAAGCGCGACGACACCCACAAGATGGCCGCCGCCAACAAGGCGTTCGCCCACTACCGCTGGTAAATTTCAGCTCCGGCTTCCAGCCGCAGTCAAGGGACGCCCGTTTCGGGCGTCTTTTTTGCTTCCGGCCATTCCTATTGAGTCTTGCAAAAATGCGTTGCGGCTGTGGTTCCGGCGGGCCCCACCACCTTGCGTGGTGGGGGAGCCAACTTGGCCTCC
>CAZHSS010000294.1:451-2183 GCA_964535205.1 uncultured Verrucomicrobiota bacterium | reverse complement strand
ATCTGCTGCGGATACACATTCACGCCCCGGATGATCAGCATGTCGTCGCTGCGGGCCGACACCTTGCTCATGCGCCGCCCCGTGCGTCCGCAGGCGCAGTCGCCCGGCAGGAACGTGCACAGGTCCCTCGTCCGGTAGCGGATCACCGGAATCCCCTGCTTGGTCAGCGTCGTCAGCACCAGCTCGCCGCCCGCCCCCGACGGATCCGCCGCCGCTTCCCCCGTGGCCGGGTCAATCAGCTCCGGCAGAAAATGATCTTCCGCGATGTGCATGCCGCGCTGCTCGACGCACTCGCACGCCACGCCCGGCCCCAGCACTTCGCTCAGCCCGTAGTTGTCCGTCGCAAACACCCCCAGGCCCTTTTCCAGCGCCTGCCGCATGCCCTCCGTCCAGGCCTCGCCGCCGAACAGCCCCAGCCGCAGCCGGAGATCCTTCCGCACCCCCGTTTTCCCGATCAGCTCCGCCAGGTACATCCCGTACGACGGCGTGCAGATCAGCACCGTGCTCCCGTAGTCCTTCATGATCTGGATCTGCCGCTCGCTCTTGCCCGACGACACCGGCAGCACCGCCGCCCCCACTTTCTCCACGCCATAATGATGCCCGATGCCGCCCGTGAAAAACCCGTACCCGAAGGCAATCTGCACGATGTCGCTCTTCGTCATGCCCGCCGCCGTCTGCAGCCGCGCCATCAGCTCCGACCACATGTCCAGGTCCTGCCGGGTGTAGCCCACCACCGTCGCCTGGCCCGTCGTCCCCGACGACGCATGAATCCGCACCACGTCGTCCATCGGCGCCGCAAACGCCTGGTAGGGAAAACAGCCCCGCAGGTCGTCCTTCGTGGTGAACGGCAGCTTCGCCGCGTCCGCCACCGAGCGGATGTCCTCCGGCGCCACCCCCGCCGCCTCCATCTTTGCCCGGTAATACCCCACCTTGTCCCAGGTCAACCGGACAATCCGCCGCAGCCGCTCCAGCTGCAGCGCCTCCAGCTCCGGGCGGGGCATGCATTCGCACACCGGATTCCATATACGGTTCTCGGGTTTGGCGGTGGTGTTCATAAGAGGCGCCACTCTAGACCCTTCCCCCGCCCCCCTTCAACCCCGAATCCCGCCCGAGGCTTGCTTTCCGGCGGCACCCGCGGAAAGATGCCGCCATGCCCTCCATGGACGAAATCTACCGCCGCCACCGGACTGAATATGATCGGCTCGTCGCCGCCGAAGACAGCGACTGCCGCCTCCCGGCCTTCCTGGCCGACCGCTTCGACTGGCGCGCCAAGACCGTCCTCGAAGGCGGAATCGGCACCGGCCGCGTCACGGCCCTATTCATCGAATCCGTCCGCCGCGTCATCGGCTTCGACCGCGAAGCCCACATGCTCGAGGCCGCGCGCCTACGCCTGGCCGCCCATGCTGACAAACTCGAGCTGCGTGTCGCCGACAACCGGGCGCTGCCCCGTCTCCCGGAACCGGCGGACCTCTTCATCGAAGGCTGGAGCTGGGGGCATACCATCCTGGAGGATCCCGATCCCGTCGAACCGGTCGCCGACGCCTTGTTTGCCAGCCTGCGCCCCTGTCTGGTCCCCGCCGCACCCGTCGTCCTCATCGAAACCCTGGGCACAAACGCCCGGACCCCGGCCGCCCCCCATCCCCGCCTGGCGGAATTCTACCGGCTCCTCCAGTTCCGTTACGGCCTCCGCCAGACCGTCCTCTCCACCGACTACCGCTTTGCCGACGCCGCC
>CAZHSS010000294.1:0-441 GCA_964535205.1 uncultured Verrucomicrobiota bacterium | reverse complement strand
GGTTCCTCCACCGTCCCCGAATGGACCGGCATCTGGCACGGCCCCCTCCCGCCTTGACCCGCTTCCGCCGCCGGGCATACTCTGCGGTCAAGGATACACCCATGAAACCCAACCCGCCCGACGCCCGCCTCCCCGCCCCCCTCCTGGAACGCTTCATGCGCGACGTCTTCATCGGCCTCGGCGTTCCCAAAGCCGACGCCGCCATCTGCGCCAACGTCCTGATCCAGGCCGACCGGCTCGGCTTCGACTCCCACGGCATCTCGCGCCTCAAGCCCATCTACTACGACCGCATCCGCGCCGGCACCCAGCTCGCCCGTACCCGCTGCCGCACCGTGCGCAACCGCGGCGCCACCGCCGTCCTCGACGGCGGCAACGGCATGGGCCACGTCGTCGCCCACCGCGCCATGACCCTTGCCATTCAAAAGGCGAAACAGCACGGCC
>CAZHSS010000293.1:0-2194 GCA_964535205.1 uncultured Verrucomicrobiota bacterium | reverse complement strand
CGCTTCGGCATGGAGATCACGGATCTGGCGGAGGTGTTCGCGGGCACGCAGTTCAAGGTGTTCGCCCGCGCGCTGGAGAGCGGAGGCGTCGTCAAGGCGATCAATGCCAAGGGGCTGTTCCAGGCGCCGATCAAGATGGTGGAAGAGGACTGGACGGGCCTGGCGAAGGAAGGCGGCTTGGGCGGGCTGGCCTACATCCGCGTGCAGGAGGACGGCACGTGGAAGTCGCCGATCGTGAAGTTTTTCTCGGACGGGGAGAAGGCGGGCTTGCAGGCGGCGCTGGGGATCGAGCCGGGCGACCTGGTGCTGTTCGGCGCGGACCGGGCGGAGAAGGTGCTGCCGGTGCTGGGGCGCATCCGCCTGCTGGCGGCCGCGCAGGCCAAGGCCATTCCCGAGGACGTGTTCCGTTTTACGTGGGTGACGGATTTCCCGCTGTTCGAGCGCAGCGAGGAGGGGCGGCTGGTCAGCGTGCACCACCCGTTCACGGCGCCGAAGGCCGAGGACCTGCCGCTGCTGGAGTCGGCCCCCGAACAGGTGCGGGCGCAGGCCTATGACATCGTGCTGAACGGCACGGAGCTGGGCGGCGGCAGCATCCGGATTCACGATCCGGCGTTCCAGGCGCGGATGTTCCAGATCCTGGGCCTGCCGGAGTCGGAGATCCAGAGCCGCTTCAGCCACCTGATCCGGGCGCTGGAGTACGGCGCGCCGCCGCACGGCGGACTGGCGATCGGCGCGGACCGCCTGGCGATGCTGCTGGCGGGCGGGCACACCATTCGCGACGTGATTGCGTTCCCGAAGACGCAGAAGGCGATGGATCTGATGATGAATGCGCCGGCGCCGGTGGATGACAGGCAGCTGCGCGACATCCATATCCGCCTGGCCGCCGTCGCCAAGTCCGAGGCGGGCGGCCTGTAGGGAAGAGGGGGCAGGGGACAGGGGACAGGAGACAGGAGACAGGAGACAGGAGACAGGAGACATCCGCCTTCGCCGAGGCTCCGGCGGACAAGGGGGGGGCAGGGGGCAGTGGACAGGGGGCAGTCGAGGTCGGAAATCCGAGGTCCGGTCAATCCACTATTCCATTATTCCACCTTCCATTATTCCACCTTCCACCTTCCACATGCCACCGCGGGATCTCGGCCCCACCCCGATGGCCGGGCGGCGGGATTAGCCCATGGACGAGATCCCTATTCCGCGATTCCATTTTTCCCGGCTTCCCTCTATGCTCTGCGGTCGTGAGTGGCGCTGGTCAGCTCGAGTTGCAGTCGGTCCGTTTCGGTCATGAGCCGGGCGGCTGGGAGCTGCGGATTCCGTCGCTGACGCTGGGGGGCGAGGGGATGTGCGGGATTGCGGGGCCGAACGGGTCGGGCAAGAGCACGCTGCTGGAACTGGCGGCGGGGCTGCGGCGGCCGGATTCCGGCGCGGTGAGCCTGGACGGGCGTTCGCTGGCGGGGATGGGGCGCAAGGCGGTTGCGCGCCGGCTGGGATATTTGCCGCAGGAATGCCCGGCGCTGTTTGACTATACGGTGGAGCAGGTGGCGGCGATGGGGCGCCATGCGCACGGCGGCCGGCTGACACCGGATGCCCCCGGCGACATCGCGGCGGTGTCGCGGGCGCTGGATGCCGTTCGAATGGAATCGTTCCGCCGCCGCCGGCTGTCGCAGCTCTCGGGCGGCGAACGGCGTCGGGCCTGGCTGGCGTCCGCGCTGGCGCAGGAGCCGGGGCTGCTGCTGCTGGACGAGCCGACGCAGGCGCTGGACCTGCACCATGCGGCCTCTGTCATGGAAGCGCTGGCGCGCCAGGCCGCCGACGGGTTGCGGATCGTCGTGGCCCTGCACGATCTGAATCTGGCCGCGCTGTATTGCGACCGGCTGATCCTGCTGCAGGACGGCCAGGTGGCCGCCGATGCCCCGCCCGATGAGGTATTGTCATCCGGCCGTCTCGAAGCGCTGTTCGGGCGTCATGTGGAAGTGGTTCGGCATCCGGACACCCAAAAGCCCGTCATTTTGGCCAAAAAATGATCAAAAACCCCAAATTATGGCTATTTTTCGGCTTTTTTGCATTTTTTGGGGTGATATTGCCTTGGATTGGAGCCGAACAGCTTGATTTGGGGGCTGTTTGGGGCGGATGTTGGGGAAACGTGACGCCGGACAGCCGTATATTTTTTCAGATGCGGCTGCCGCGGGTCTGGATGGGG
>CAZHSS010000292.1:0-2234 GCA_964535205.1 uncultured Verrucomicrobiota bacterium | reverse complement strand
CACGGGCTTGCCCCGTGGGTGAATGAGGTCCGGTGGAGATGAACCAGGTCCAGCCCCCCCTGGCCTTGCTTGCCCGCCACAGCCTTGACGCAGGCGGGCGCCAGAGGTGAACCCGGACGTTCCAAGAGCCGCCGCCGCCCAAAACCGGCATTGAACCCCTCCCCCGGGTTTGCTCTACTGACCCGCACGGATGAGCAAGCCCCAGACAACCCCCATGATGGCGCAATATCGCCGCGCCAAGGCGGAAATCGATCCCGGCACCATCCTCTTTTTCCGGCTCGGGGATTTCTATGAAATGTTCTTCGAGGATGCCGTCATCGCCTCGGAAATCCTCGGCATCACCCTGACCAAGCGCCAGAGCGTCCCCATGTGCGGCATCCCCTACCACGCCGCCGACCTCTATCTCGCCAAGCTCCTGCGCGCCGGCAAAAAAGTCGCCCTCTGCGACCAGATGGAGGATCCCGCCCTCGCCAAGGGCATCGTCAAGCGCGAGGTCACCGGCATCGTCACCCCCGGCACCGTCCTGACCGACTCCGTCCTCGACGCCGCCCGCCCCAATTATCTCGCCGGCCTCCACCGGCTCGGTACCACCTTCGGCCTGGCCATGCTCGACCTCTCCACCGGCGATTTCTGGATGGAGGAATCCGCCGATGCCGACGCCCTGTTCGACGATCTCGCCCGCTATGCCCCCCCGGAAGTCATCCTCTCCGAATCCCTTCATGCCGACGAACGCTTCCTGAACGCTCTCCAGGCCGCCGGCGCCCATGCCGTCACCGCCCGCGAAGACTGGATCTTCGATCCGGCCACCTCCGTGGACGGCCTGTGCCGCCATTTCGGCGTGCAGTCTCTTGACGGCTTCGGCGGCGAAGGCCACCCCGCGGCGGCGGCCGCCGCCGGCGCGCTGCTGTATTATGTCACCCGCGACCTCCGCCGCACCGCCGCCCATGTCCGCCGCATCCGCTTCCGCGCCGCCGCCGATGCGATGATGCTCGACGAATCCACCCTCTCCAATCTCGATCTCGTCGCTTCCCGCGGCTCGTCCCGCTCCGATGCGCCCACCACCCTGCTGCAGGCGCTGGACTCCACCCGCACCGCCATGGGCTCGCGCCTCCTCCGCGACTGGCTCGTCCGCCCCCTCCAGAACCTGCCCGCCATCGTCGCCCGTCACGACGCCGTCGAATCCTTTTTGAAGAACCGCCGCGACCTCGACACCCTCCGCGGCGTTCTCGCCGAGGTCAAGGACCTTGAACGCCTCCTCTCCCGTCTGTCCTCCGGGTCCGGCAACGCCCGCGATGTCCGCGCCCTCGGCGCCTCCCTCGCCCGCCTCCCGGCGCTCAAGGACGCCCTTGCCGCCCCGTCCGCCGACCGCCTCCGCGAACTCGCCGCCGCCATCGAACCGCAGGACGACCTCGTCGACCGGATCGACCGCGCGCTGGTGGACGAGCCACCCATGGCCATCAAGGAAGGCGGCGTCATCCGCAAGGGCTTCCATGCCGGACTCGACGAGCTGCGCTCCGCCGCCCACGACGGCAAGCAATGGATCGCCGAACTCCAGGCCCGCGAAATCGAACGCACCGGCATCAAGTCCCTCAAAATCCGCTTCAACAAGGTCTTCGGCTACTTCATCGAAGTCACCAAGTCCAACCTCGCCCAGGTCCCCGACGACTACATCCGCAAGCAGACCGTCGTCAACGGCGAGCGATTCATCACCCCCGAACTCAAGGAATGCGAGCACAAGATCCTCGGGGCCGAAGACAAGTCCATCGCCCTCGAATACGAGCTGTTCCTGGAACTGCGCGGGGAGGTCATCGCCCATACCGCCGCCATCCAGCAGACCGCCGCCGCCGTCGCGGAAATCGACGTGCTGGCCGCGTTCGCCGAACGCGCCCTCGCCTGCCGCTATGTCCGCCCCGCCATGACCGCCGAGGGACCCCTCTCCATCCGCGACGGCCGCCATCCCGTCGTCGAACTCCTGCCCGAATCCGGCCGCTTTGTTCCCAACGACACCCGGCTCGACACCGCCGACAACCAGCTCCTGATCATCACCGGCCCCAACATGGCCGGCAAATCCACCTATATCCGCCAGGTCGCCCTGATCGTCATCATGGCCCAGATGGGCTGTTTTGTTCCCGCCGCCGAAGCCGAAATCGGCGTCGTGGACCGCGTCTTCACGCGCGTCGGCGCCGGCGACGACATCGCCCGCGGCCGCTCCACCTTCATGGTCGAGATGCAGG
>CAZHSS010000291.1:0-2259 GCA_964535205.1 uncultured Verrucomicrobiota bacterium | reverse complement strand
TGAGGACGAGGAAGAGGCAGCCGAGGAGGATGCCGCCGGTGGTGGGGCCGATGATGCCCAGGGCCATGACGGTGGTGGCGGCGGCGATGACGCAGGCTTCGCCGTAGTAGAGGACCATGGCGACGGGGTAGCGGTTGCCGCGGAAGAAGCGGTCGGAGGCCCAGCCGGAGAGGACAGAGCCGCAGACGGCGACGATGGGGACGAGCACGAGGGTGAAGCTGGCGATGAGGGGGAGGTTGGTCTTCATGTTGAAGCCGAGGACGTCCTCGAAGTAGAGCGGGGAGAGCTGGTCGGCGGCGTGGCGGACGGCGCCGGTGCAGCCGTAGGCGACGGCGTAGAACCAGACGAGGGGATTGGAGAAGACGAACTTGAAGGACTCCAGCACGGGGACGGTGGTGCCGGCGGAGTTGTCCACGTCGTCCTGGATGGTGCCGTGGGGGAAGCCGGCGTCGTCGGGGGATTCGGCGGAGACGAAGTAGAACCAGACGGCGACGAGGCCGAGGAAGATGGGGGGGATGCTGAAGAGCATGCGCCACTCGCCGGGGCCGACGGCGAAGGCGAGGAAGCTGAAGCCGGCGAGGATCCAGGGGGCGAGCATGGAGATCATGGCCTGGCCGGACTGGATCATGAAACCAAAGATGCCGGAGAAGAGGCCGCGTTCCTCCTTGTTGAACCAGGCGGCGTTGATCTTGACCATGCCGGGGGTGCCGGCGGCCTGGATGTAGCCGTTGACCATCCACATGGCGGCGAAGGCGGCGAAGGTGGATGTCCAGGGGGAGAAGCCGATGAGGACGTTGACGAGGATGGAGCCGATGGCGCCGATGAGCATGGAGGCGCGGCCGCCGATGCGGTCGCAGAAGAGGCCGTTGAGAAGCTGGCCGGTGCCGTAGGCGACGGAGAACCAGGCGGCGAGGTTGGCGATGTCGCCGGTGGACCAGCCGAATTCGGCGCGCATGCCGGCGCCGGCGAAGCGGAAGTTGTAGCGGCACATGTAGAACATGGCGTACATGAGGCCGACGGTGAACCAGTTGAGTCCGCGCCGGGTCTTGAATCCCAGGGGGTGCTGGTGCTGCTCTTCCCACTCGTGCTTGGCGGCTTCGGCTATGCTCATGGCGTGATTCCTCTGTATTGGACGGGTTGGGTGTCGCGGACGTCGTCGGCCGGGTCGGGTGAACGGGCGGCGGGCGCGGGGGATTCGACCCAGACCCGGCGCTGTTTGAAATCGAGGGTGACGGCGGCGCGGGACATCAGGCCGAGACCGAGGCGGGCGGGGAAGGCCGCGGGCAGTCCGTGGTCGTCGTGGACGGTCGGGCGGACATCGTCCAGAAGCCAGTCGCCGATCGCCAGCGTGGTGCCGGCGGGGGTGTCGGCGGGCAGGGACAGTTCAAATTCGCCGCCGGTATCGAGCACGAGCAGGAGGGGGGTGCCGTCGAGGGTTGCGTCCACGGCGGGGCGTCCGCGCCAGGACTTCAGAGGCAGGCAGGCGAGCAGGGTGCCGGGATTGTCCGGCTGGTAGGCGGCATCGGTCGAAAACCGGACGGCGCGGCCGGGGAAATCGAAGCGGACGAAGGAAAAGGCCTGCATGGGGCCGGCGCCGAAGATCACGTGGGTGCGGCGGCCGAGGGCTTCGCGGTCCCGGGCGGTCCTGGGGCTGCGGCCGGGGAGTTCGGCGGCACGGGCGAGGGGGCCGAAGCCGCCGCGGGCGGGCGGGACGTGGAAGACCGGTGATTCGATGTGAAGGGAGTCGAAGACCAGCTTGTTGGCCACGCCGGCATAGCCGGGGATGGCGGACAGGACATGATCGGGGTATTCGCCGATGGGCGGGGCGAAGGCGCGGTAGTCCATGGCTTCCACCGACGGCAGCAGCAGCCAGTTCTGCCGCGCCGAGGTGTCGAGCAGAACGTGGCAGTCCACGAACCGCCCGGTGCGTCCGCGGATGACGGGGACGGCCAGGGACGGCGGGGAGATGAAGTCCATTCGGGCGGCGCGGTGGGGGTGGACGCGGTTGGCGAATTCGTAGCGGGCGCCGGCGGGATCGCGATAGGTGGTGATGCCGTAGGTGCGCGCATCGCGGCCGGAGGCCAGGAACTGATCCAGTTCGTCCTGGTCGAGGGGGGCGGGATCCAGGGGAAACGTGGCGCAGCCGGCGGCCAGCGCCAGCACGGAAGCCCAGAAAACCCGGATGGAAGAATGATTCGCCATGGGTTGGAAGGGCCATCTATCGCAAAATCCAGCGGAAAGCACAAGGCCGCAGGCGGA
>CAZHSS010000290.1:680-2264 GCA_964535205.1 uncultured Verrucomicrobiota bacterium | reverse complement strand
GCCGTTCGACGAGGTGCTGTCGGCGGCGCAGGCGGCGGGCTACGCCGAGGCGGAGCCGAGCCTGGACATTGACGGACACGACACCGCGCACAAGGCGGCGGTGCTGGCGTCGCTGGCCTACGGCTGCATCGTGCCGCTGGACAAGGTGCAGGTGTCGGGCATCCGCGGGATGGCGGCGGCGGACATCGCCTATGCCGCGGAGATGGGCTACCGCATCAAGCTGCTGGCGATCATCCGGGGCGGGGCGGACGGCGTCGAGGTGAGCGTGCAGCCGACGCTGGTGGAGCACCGGCATCCGCTGGCCACGGTGTCGGGCGTGTACAACGCGGTGCTGGTGCACGGGGACATCGTGGGAACCACCCTGTACTACGGGCGCGGCGCGGGCCGCTCCGCCACGGCGAGCGCGGTGGTGGCCGACCTGGCCGACGCCGCGCTGAACCTGCGCGCCGGCGGCCGCCGCCGCGACCTCAGCGGCGTGCACGCCCGGACCCCGGTCGTGTTTCGCGATCCGGGCGGCATTGTCGCCCGCCACTACGTGCGCTTTTCCATGAAAGACCAGCCCGGCACCCTGGCGAAGGTGGCCGCCGTGCTGGGCGCCCAGGGCATCGGCATCGATTCCGTGATGCAGCAGGAGGCGCCCGCGGATGCGGAATACGTGCCGGTGATTTTCGTGACCGGGAAGGCTCCGGAGCGGGCGCTGGCCGAGGCGCTGGCGCAGATCGAGGTGCTGGACGGCGTGATCGACCGCGCGCCGGTGCGCTACCGCATTGAAGATTCCGACTGAACGAAACGACCAGGAGAAGACAACCCATGGGCTTGTATGTACAGAAATACGGCGGCAGTTCGGTGGCGGACGCCGAATGCATGCGCCGGGTGGCGCGGCGGATCCGCGACACGCAGGCGGCCGGCAACCAGGTGGTGGTGGTGGTGAGCGCCATGGGCGACACGACCGACGATCTGATCGCGCTGGCCCGCCAGGTGAATGCCGAGCCGAACGAGCGGGAGATGGACAGCCTGATGGCCACCGGCGAGATGGCGTCGAGCGCCATCCTGACGATGGCCCTGCACGCGATCGGCGTGCAGGCGATTTCGATGACGGGGCACCAGGCGGGCATCCGGGTGGACGGCACGCACCTGAAAGCGAAGATCCAGGCGATCGACCCCAAGCGGATCCGGCGGCATCTCGACCAGGGCTGCGTGGTGGTGGTGGCGGGGTTCCAGGGCACGAATCCCCGGCAGGACATCGCCACGCTGGGACGCGGCGGGTCCGACACGACGGCGGTGGCGCTGGCGGCGGCGCTGAAGGCCGACCGCTGCCAGATTCTGAAAGACGTGGACGGCGTGTTCACGGCCAATCCGCGCGTGGTGCCCGGCGCCCACAAGCTGGACGCCATCACCTACGACGAGATGCTCGAGCTGGCGAGCTGCGGGGCCGAAGTCCTGCAGTCGCGCGCGGTCGAGTTCGCCAAAAACTACGGCGTGGTGCTGGAAGTGGTTTCGAGTTTTGTAGTCAAGCCCGGCACGCTGGTGCAGGAGGAGGTCAACAACATGGAAAAGATGATCATACGCGGCATTGCCGCCGAC
>CAZHSS010000290.1:0-670 GCA_964535205.1 uncultured Verrucomicrobiota bacterium | reverse complement strand
GTTGTTGACCTCCTCCTGCACCAGCGTGCCGGGCTTGACTACAAGAACCAGGCCAAGGCGACCCTGCTGGGCGTGCCGGACACCCCCGGGGTGGCCGCGCGGATCTTCAAGGCGCTGGCGGCGGCCCACATCAACGTGGACATGATCGTGCAGAACGTCAGCGCGGCGGGCATCACGGACCTGTCGTTCACGGTGCCGAAGGACGAAATCGTCCAGACGCGCCGGGCGATCGAGCCGCTGGTCAAGGCGGTGCAGGCGTCGGGCCTGAATTTCGACGAAGACATCGCCAAGGTCAGCCTGGTCGGCGTGGGCATGAAGAGCCACTCCGGCGTGGCCTACAAGATGTTCGACGTCCTGGCGGATCACAAGGTCAACATCGAGATGATCTCGACCTCCGAAATCAAGATATCGGTGGCGATCCGCTCGCGGGACGCGGACCGCGCGGTCCGCGCACTGCACACGGCGTTCGGGATGGATGCAAAGAAGCGCGCTCCGGCGGCCAAACGGGGGGCCAAAGCCCCCGCGAAGAAGGCCGCCCGGAAAGGGAAGTAACCGGTTAAGCGGGGCGGCGGCGCCCCGGGGAGATCCGCCATGAACAAGGTCACGGTCTACGACACGACGCTGCGCGACGGCGCGCAGGGCGAAGGCATCAACTTTTCGCTGCCGGCCA
>CAZHSS010000289.1:0-2269 GCA_964535205.1 uncultured Verrucomicrobiota bacterium | reverse complement strand
CCGTCGAGCAGGTCGGCGACGCGGGCCGAGGGATCGGCCAGCAGGAGCTTGCGCAGGCGCAGCTCGTCGGTCAGCCGCCCCTTGTCGTCGGTGATGTAGATCATCGTCATGGTTTCGGAGTCGAAACCGGTCTTGCGCAGATGATCCATGGCCTGGGCGACGGACCACTCGGGGCGGACCTTGACATAGCGGTCGGTCATCAGGCGGCCGACGCTGTGGGACGGATAGCTCAGCAGGGTCAGGGCTTTCTTGCGGTCCTGTTCGTTGAGGAGCCCGAGCAGGCCCTGGGTGACGCGGGCGGGCAGCTCCTCGAACAGCGCCGTGCGGTCGTCAGGCGGCAGCCCCGAGAGAACATGGCGGATTTCCTCCTGCGCCATTTCCTCCAGCAGGCGGTTCTGGACCGGCGGCTCGAGAAGGGAAAACACGTCGTCGGCCAGGTGGCGGGGAAGCACGCGGAAAAGCAGGACGCGGTCCTGGTCGGCGATGGCCGTCAGCAGCTCGGTGATCTCGGGGGCGGGTTGCTTGGCCAGGAATTCGCGCAGTTCGTTGAGGCGGCCCGTCTGGAGCAGCTCGAGGATTTCCGGCAGCAGCAGGTGGCGCAGGATCATGGGAAACCTCCACGGACCTGCGCAGGAAGCCGCGCCGGATGCCGGCACACCGCTGGAAAACCCGGATTCATAGGCGACAGGATGCGGGAAACGGGGGGGAAACTCAAGCAAGGAAGAAGGCGGTTTTGCGCGAAGAACTGGCGTGCAGGCTGGACATCCGGCGGGGAAATGCGGCATAGTGGCCCATCGAAATGAACGAACCCGCCCCCATGGAGCTCGCCCCGGAAGTCGTCCCGCTGCGGATGAAGATATTTCTGCGTTCGCCCTTGCGCCGCCGGCTGCTGTCGCGGCTGATGCGGTTGCTGGACAAAACGGGGGGGCAGCGGGTGCTGGAAATGGTGGCGGATGATGCCGTCGGGGCGGCGATGCGAAGTGCGGGGGGCGGCGGCGGCGCCGACTGGAACTCCGTGGCGATTTCGGAAACGCACGCGGAACTGCTGGCGGAAACCGGGCTGGATGGACTGCATCTGGCGGAACTGCCGGCGTTGCCGTTCGATGACGGCGTGTTTGATGCGGTGGTGGTCAGCGAAATGCTCGAATACGTGGAGGACCCCGCGGCCCTGATGGCGGAATTCCACCGGGTGATGGCGCCGAAGACGCGGCTGATCCTGCATGTGCGCCGCAAACGGCGGTCACTCGTCGGCCTGTTCCGCCGACTGGCGGGTTTGACGGATCCGACCCGGCCGATGGCGCGCCCGGGGTTTACGCCCACGGAGCTGTTCGACGTGCTCAAGGACGGGTTCGACGTGCAGGAAACCGGCGGCTACGGCCGGTTTTTCTCGGAGTTTGCGAATCTGCTGGCGGAGTTGTTCGCCGGCGTGATTCCGTGGTCCTGCGAGCCAGCGGCGCTCTCCGAGCGGCGGCTGCGCCGGACGGCGGCGGTTTATGCCGCTTTCATCCCGGTTTTCTGGCTGGCCGGCCTGCTGGATGCCGTTTTCTTTTTCCTGCCGGACCACCACATGGTGCTGCGGGCCCGTCGGCGCATGCTGTGGGTGCCCCGCGTCACCCCGCGGCTCCGCGACGGACGGAACATTGCCGAAGCCACCCTGGGCTACAAGATCGGCACGGCCGCCGATCTGCCCAGCTGATGCCGTCTCACCTGGGGGGGGATTGAATGTCCGGGACGGCCGGATGGACTGCCTCCAGAGCGAATGAAACGGATGAAAAATCAAGCAGGGATTCCGGCCACGCGTCAGGGCCGCAGGGGGGCGATGCGGTAGAGGCGGATGGGGGGGGGGGCGTTGGTATCGGTCCATTCGGCGGCGCCGAGGAACAGCTGCTGGGTGGACCAGGGCGCGGTCGGGTCGCCGTCGGCCCAGTGAATTTGATAGACCCGGTTGGAGGAGGCGGGCCATTGGATTAGGGGCGGGTTGGTTCCTTCCGCTTCGATCCAGGTGATGCGGGGGTAGGAGAGGGCGTTGGTGGGATCGGTATCGGCGACGTATTCCTGCCAGGTGGGGAAGCCGTCGGGTTCGTCGTCGGCCAGGGCCGCGGCGTCGAAGTCGTTGGTCCAGCCGTGTTCGGCCAGCCACCATTCGGGGGTGTCGTGGATGGCGAGGTTTTCGGCGAAGACGGCGCGGGCGGATTTGGGCATATCCATGATCAAGGCAAACGGATTGTTGGTGCCGGAGGCGCTGTTGGTCCAGTGGAGAAAATGATAG
>CAZHSS010000288.1:0-2281 GCA_964535205.1 uncultured Verrucomicrobiota bacterium | reverse complement strand
GTTCCGTTTCCGTTCCCTTCCCCAGCAGGGCGTTCAGGCTCTTCGCCGCCTCTTCGGCGGACAGGTACTTCAGGAAAATCGCGTTCAGCCGCCCGAACCCATGCGGACTTTCCACGTCCATCTTTTCGATGATCCGGCGGGTCTCGGCGATCTGGGAAGGCATGCCCACCAGGATCAGGCTGTTGGCCTCCGGCGCCTCCACCACGGTGAAGTCCGTCGGCAGCGTGCCGGTGCCTCCGGCCACCTGCTGAAAGTGGCGGTGCACCTTGTTGACCGCGCTGTCGGTGGCGCCGAACGTGGCGCGCAGCTGCTTGGCCACCTCTTCGGCGCTGGCGTGGCGAAGCTCGACCACCTCGACGGTGCTGCCGGCCCCGGGCTGGTCCAGTTCGGCCACCAGCTTCTCCAGCCGCTCGATGTTGGCCGCCGTGTCGGTCACAATCAGGTGGTTGCCCGGCAGAAACACCTCCAGCGCCCCCTCCTTGCCCCCGCGCACCAGCGGCTCGAAGCTCTTCTTAACCTCCGCGGCATTGACGTGACGCACCGGAATGATCTTCGTCACCAGCCCGCCGCCGGTTCCGCTCCCCGCCGGCAGCGCCGGCGCACCCGGCAGCCGCACCACGCGGTGGACGCCGCCGCGCTCCGCCACCGTATAGCCGCTGCCTTCCAGCATGCTCAGGAACAGCGGATACACCTCCTCCGCCGGCACCGGCCCCTGGGTCAGGATCGTCACCTTTCCCGTGACGTCTTCGGGCACGATGAAGGTCTTGCCGGTGGCCGCACCCACGATTTTGGTCACCGTGTGGATGTCCGCCTGCACGAAATTGAACTGAACGGTGCGCCCGGACGGCTCTGGTTCCGCCGCCCGCGCCGCCCCCAGGAACAGAACCGCCCCGCAAAGAACCGCCGCCCATCCGCGCCCCGCTCCTTGCACCCGCCCGCGGAGGTTCATCGCGCAATCCCCCGCTCGCTGGACCGGATGAAATCCGCAAAGATCTGCACTTCGGGCAGGGGCGGCAGATCCGCCGCGATGCGCTCCAGCGCCTGCGCGGTCGTGAGATCGCTCCGGAACACAATGCGATAGGCCTGTTTCAGGGCCTGCTGGGTCTCCGGCGAAACGCCGTGACGCTCCAGACCCACCTTGTTCGGACCGTACACTTTCAGCGGATCGCCGTCCGCCATCATGTACGGCGGGACATCCTTGACCGCCTTGGTTGCTCCGCCCAGGATGCTCATCCGCCCGATGCGCACAAACTGGTGAATGCCCGTCAGCCCGCCGATGATCGCGTCATCCTCCACCACGACATGCCCCGCCAGCGTCGCGGCATTGGCCATGATGACGCGGTCGCCCACGAGGCAATCATGCGCCACATGACAGTAGGCCATGATCAGGCACTTCGAGCCGACACGCGTCTCGCCGCCGTCGAAGGTCGCGCAGCTCAGCGTGGCGCATTCGCGGATGACGGTGTTTTCGCCCACGACAAGGCGCGGGGCCCCGCCCTTGAATTTCAGGTCCTGGGTCTTGCCGCCGACGCTGGCAAACGGCCAGACCTCGCAGCCCGCCCCCAGGGTGGTGTGCCCCTCCACGTTCACGTGCGACCGCAGCACCACGCCATCGCCCAGCCGGACATGAGCCCCCACCGTGCAGAACGGGCCCACGCTGACCCCTTCGCCCAGTTCAGCCCCCGGCTCCACCACCGCCAGCGGATGAATCGAAACGCCCACGGCTAGCGCCCCCCCCCGCCGAACAGCATTTCGGCCTCGCAGGCCACTTCGCCGTCCACCAGCGCCCGACCCGAAACCCGGGCCATCCCCAGCCGCATCTTCAGGAAGCGGATCTCAATCCGCAGCTGATCGCCCGGCACCACCGTGCGGCGGAACTTCGCCTTGTCCACCCCCAGGTAAAACGCCACCCGCCCCTCGCTCCCCAGCAGCTTGTTCAGCAGAAGCCCCGCCGTCTGCGCCATGGCCTCGAGCTGCAGCACCCCCGGAAAGATCGGCAGGCCCGGAAAATGCCCCTGGAAGCACGGCTCGTTCGCCGCCACGTTCTTGATCCCGACAATCCAGTCCTTGTCGTTGCACTCCACAATGCGGTCCACCAGCAAGAACGGATGGCGGTGCGGCAAGATGTTCAAAATGTCCTTGGCTTCGTATACCGTTCCCATAGACCTGGCCTCCACTAAAACCCGTATCCTACCACTCCCCGACGCCGTTGGACAAACCCCAAAACAGGCCTGCGGCCCCATTGCGCAGGGCTGCGTCAAGAAAGGTGTTTTCAGAACAG
>CAZHSS010000287.1:0-2288 GCA_964535205.1 uncultured Verrucomicrobiota bacterium | reverse complement strand
TGCAGGGTGAGGTCGTGGGCGTTTTCGGGGGCGGTGCGGTGTCCCAGGGCCTTGAGTTCGCCGGCCATGCGGGCCCATTGCTCCTCGGAGGGTTCGTCGTGGACGCGGTAGATGCCGGGCACGTTGGCGCGGAAGATCTTTTCGGCCACCACGCGGTTGGCAGCCAGCATGCATTCCTCGATGAGGTTGTAGGCTTCGGTAGCGCCGCGCTTGGCGAACCCGACGGGGTTGCCCTGTTTATCCAGGAGGCATTTGACTTCGGGCAGGGCGTAGTCGAGCGCGCCGTTCTGGAAGCGCAAAGCGCGGATTTTGCGGGCCAGTTTGCGCAGAAGGTGCAGGGCCTGGCGGACCGGTTCGGGGTGTTTGTCCAGACGGCCGTTGTCGAAGAAGGCCTGCACTTGTTCATAGGACAGGCAGGCCCGGGAGCGGATGACGGATCGGTAGGTGTCGGCGGATTCGACGCCGCCCTGGGCGTCAAAGACGATGTCCACGGTATGGGCCAGGTGGTTTTCGTCGGGCTGCAGGCTGCAGACGCGGACCGTCAGGTCCTCGGGCAGCATGCGGACGACGCGGTCTACCAGATAGGTGCTGTTGCCGCGGCGGAGGGCCTCGCGGTCAATGTCGGAGCCGGGTTCGACAAAGGCGGCGACATCGGCGATATGGACGCCCAGTCGGCAGCGGCCGTTGGGCAGGGGCTCGATGGAGACGGCGTCGTCGTAGTCGTGCGCGGTGGCCGGATCAATCGTCAGGATCAGCTTGCCGCGCAGATCCTTGCGGGACGGGTCCAGGCGGGATGGCAGCCGGGGGGATACGTGGCGGGCCGCTTTCCGGACCGCCCCCGGAAATTCCTCCGAAAGCCCCCGGTCCAGCAGCAGGGCCGGGATGTCGTTTTCCACCGCGTCAGGGTCGCCGAGATCCTCGGCGAACGCGGCGGTGACGGGCCGTCCTTCCGACGGCTCGTCTTCCGTGATGCGCGCCACGACGAGGTTGCCCAGGTGGGCTTCGAGCTTTTTCAGAGGATCAGTCAGCTTGATGTTGGTTCGCAGCAGGGAGTCGCGCGGGACGATATAGGCATAATAAGGCGTGGCCTGCAGGATGCCGACCACCCACTGGCGCTTGCGTTCCACGACGCGCAGGACCCGGGCGGCTTGGGTGTCGGGCTGGGCGCCGAACAGGCGGGCGGAGGCTTCGCGGCGAACAGGGATCGCGAGGATGCGGTCGCCGTTCATGGCGGCGCCGGTCGAGGCCGGATCAATCCACATCGGCGCCTGCTGGGGGTCGTCGGGAATGATCCAGCAGGAGCCGTTCAGGCGCACGCGGAAGGTCCCGGCGATCTGGCCGGTGGACGCCGGGGCGGGACCCCAGCGACCGCCGCGGAGGGAAGCCGCCCGACCCTGGGCTTCGAGGGCGCGGAGCGCGCTGCGCAGCAGCCCGCGCTGACCGGAGGACAGTCCCAGCCGTTTGGCCAGGTCGCGTTCGGGGAGGGGGGAGTATCGGGGGGAGGAAAACAGCGCGGCCACGCGGCGCGCCAAGTCGTTGTCTTTTGTCATATTGGGTGGATCATGGGCGAAGGCCGGGTCCGCTGGCGAGAAGAATTTCAGCCGGGAACGGGAAGCCAGACGGCTTCGCCGGCTGGCAGGTCCAGCAGCAGGATGGTGGGCGGTCCAGGACGCGGCCGCGCGCAGGAGCCTGGATTCAGGAGGCGGGTGGGGCCGGCCTGTTCGTCCTGCGGGTGGTGCGTATGGCCGGAGAAAATGAAATCAAACCGGCCGGAGGCGACGGCCTGGTGCAGGCGGCGGGCGTCATGGCCATGCAGAACGAGGCATCGCCGGCCGTTGATTTCGAATTCAGGGGCCACGGCGCGTTCGATTCCGGCGGGGGCCGGGGCCAGGCGGGGATCCGTCACGTGGTCGCAATTGCCGATGGCGACATGGGCGCGGATGCCGTGTTCCTGACAGGCGGCGGAAAGCAGATCAACGACGTCCTCTCCAGCATCGCCGCAGTGGACCAGGTGTTCTGTGCCGCGGCGCACCAGCAGATCCAGGGCCCGGCGGGTTTCGGGCAGATGGTTGTGGGTGTCGGACAAAATTCCCAGGCGCATGACAGACAGAACTCTGGCGCGCTTGCGTCCGCAAGGCAAGCCGTATCCTCCTGTTGCGGGGGCGGGGCGCATCCCCGATGAATTGACTCTATCCGGCCGGATTGAGGACCTTGACTTGGAGTGCGGCGGCATGACGCCGCTTTGGGGCCGCGACCCGCCTTCGCCAAGGCTGCGGCGGGCAAGCATG